>DATGIR010000180.1:0-11414 GCA_035295605.1 Fimbriimonadaceae bacterium
TGCACGCTACGGATTAACCCCTATGGAGCGCGGGCTCCTTACGACTCACCACCCCCCGGCGCTAGAAGCCCGCACTCAGCGGGGTCGGTGCAACGGCACGCGATGGCCTGTTGCAGCCGGTGCTTCATCTCTCGCGCCTGAGCGATGACGGCATCCAGCTCCCTCAGCTTCTCCTCGGCCCGGCTCCGCCACTGGTTGAAGAGCGGCTCGCCGCTCTCGATTGGTCCGAGTAGCTCGGCGATCTCGGAAAGGGTGAACCCGGATGACTGGGCGAATTGAAGCTGCCGTAGCGATAGCTCCGCTTCGGCGTCGAATACCCTCTGCCCACCCTCCGTCCGCCGGGCAGATATCAAACCCCGGGACTCGTAAAACCGGATAGCGGAGGGCGCCAAACCCGTTTTCCGAGCCAGCGCACCGATGGACAATTTCGAAGATTCTCTCGATATCACTTGACTTAAAGTTTACTTTAACTTCATAGACTGGTTCAACTATGGCTCCAACCGCCTCTCTCACCTGCGTCATCCTTTGCAGCCTTACCGGTCCCATGTGGAACCGTCTGGCCCCACAAGAAGCCAAGCACACGCCGTTCGTATGCAACATTGGCACGCTCACCGTCGAAGAGCGGTCCAGGCTCCCGGAAATCATCGGCCGCCTGCTCAATGCATCGCCGACCGCCAGGGAGCTCCCGAACGGCTACGAGCTGACCTTCGCCAAGAGCGACGGTCTCTTTCCTCTCGCCACCGAGTGGCTCTCCGCGGAGAACCGCTGCTGCCGTTTCTTCGACATCTCGATCAAGGTTGCGCGCGACGGCGGGCCGATGAGCATCCGCCTGACCGGCCCCGAGGGCGTCAAAGCGTTCATCGCGGACGACCTGCCCAAGCTCCACGAGTTGGTCACCTCGAAGGGGAACCGGCGCTAAGTCGTTCGGGCCTCGCGACTCAACCCTGAACCGTCGAGGCCCGAACCACCAATTCCGTAGGCACCAGGGTCTGCCCGGGAACCTGCTCCCGGGCAAATTGCCGCTCGAGCAGCGCCAGTGCCGCACCCGCCACCAACTCTGGCGCAACCTGAACGGCCGTGAGCGAGGGCTCCATCGATTCCGCCATCGCCTCAACGTCGAAGGCGACCACCGCCAGGTCGCCGGGAACCGTCAATCCGGCAAAGCGGGCCATCCGGAGGACCGAGGTTGCCGCGCGGTCGCAATGGGCCAGTATCGCGGTCGGCCGCACCGCAGCACTCAGCGCCGTCGACAGATCGTGGTCGTTATGGATCACCGGCGTCGCATCCATCCGGAGCCCGGCCTCGTGCACGGCATCCAGAAAGCCGCGAAGCCGCTCCTGGCCTGCGAGCGAACTTTGGGGTCCCGCGTAATGGCCGATCCGTCGATGACCCAGGGACAAGAGGTGTTCCACCGCCCGCCGCGCCCCTCCGAAGTCGTCTTCGTGAACCTGGCAACCTGTGGCGGTGCCCCCGATCTCTACCGAAGGGACGGATCCGTCCAGCAACCTCGATGGAAGGGGATGCCCGTTGGCGCCCAGCACCACGACCCCGTCGAACTGGCCAGGGGCGAACTCCTCGTCCCCGCCGATTCGCAGCACGGTCGAGAGCCCGCCCGAACCGGCGAGTTCGGCAAACGCGAACCCGATATTTGCGAACCCCCCGCTGGGCCGGTGCGGCGAGTACAGGGCGATTTGCCTGGCGGCGCCGCCGCGCAGGGCGGCGGCGAGGGCATTCCGGCGATACCGCAAATCGTCCGCGGCCGAGACCACCCGCGCACGAGTTGCCGCCGAAATCGAGACGTCGGCCCGGTTGGCGAGCACGTAAGAGGCGGTCGCCGTCGACACGCCCGCGAGGCGGGCGACGTCGGCAAGCGTTACCGCTTTCGATTTCGAACTCGTAGCGTCGGACATAAGCACGGGCCGGCGTTAATCGATTCAACGCCGGCCGGCTCATTGTAACTGCGAGAACCCGGATTCGAGCCCCGCAAAAGGATGGGTTATAGCCGCAGATCGACGATTGCGGTAACCGCTGCGCCGGGAACCGGCTTGAGATCCTTGATCACATCCTTGCTCGTGATCGGGATGTATACGGTGACCTTGAGTTCGCCGAGCAGGTCCTGGTTGATTTGGGCGACCGCCTTCACCTGGTCGATGGCCTTGCGCGATCCGCGAACCTGCGCCGCGCCGATCGCCTTGCGGCTGTCGATACCGCCGGAGAGGATGGGTACGACCTTCGAGACCCAAGTCGGGGTGTCAGGCGTCTTGGCGATCTTGTTGACTTCGGAGTTGATTTGCGGACCGAACTTGGTCACCGCGGCGCCGACACCGAGAACCTTGATGAGTGCCCGGATACCGCCGCCGAACTGAGCGCTCGCGCCAACGCCCAATGCGAAGGTGATCGCACAGGCGACGACCGGTTTCCAAGTAGGAAGTCGTAGTTTCATCGCATCCAAGCGTACCGGACGCGAAAAATGAAAGGGCGGGTCCTCCCAGAGGGATGACCCGCCCTTTGTGATCGCTCGGCCTAGAACCGAACCGTGAATTGGGTGGTGATCAGGCCGCCCTTGGCGACCGAAGCACCCGAAGCGCCGTACGCCGGCGAGCCCGCGAACAAGGTGAAGCCCGGCTGGTTGCCGCCGTTGTAGTCGCTCATCTGCCACATCACGCTCAGCGACGTGCGTTGCGAGAAGGAGTGGGTCGCGCCGATGCTATACCACCGCTCGTGCGGGGTGGCCGTGTGGCCGACCAGGTTCCAATCGACTTCTTCGAAACCGGCATCGAGCGTCGTGGACGGTCCGCACTTGTGCGAGAGGCCCACGGTGTACCGGGTGATCTTGTCGTCCTTGGTCAGCCCGCCCGCCACCTTGCCGGTGCCGGTGTAGTACTCGAACGATCCTCTCACCGTCAGCTGCGGAATCACGTCGACGTGCGCTCGGGCGTCGAAGCCCTCGATGTCAGTCGGATTCCACCACATGCCGATGCGATCCCAAGAACCCGGCGCCCCATAGTACGGCTCGATGTAGCGGTACCCCGCCGTAGCGCCCCACTTGTCGCCGTTGTAGCCAATGTAGCCGGTTGCCCGCTGGTTGTTCTTCGTCAGCACCGTGTGCGAATCGATGTACATGTCGGTTCGCGAGTAGCCGCCCATCAACCTGAACGGGCCGACCATGAACCGCGCATCGCCGCCATAGTCGGCGAGCCGGTTAGCGTTGCCGGTGAAGGAGGCGTCGGTGGCGAACTGCGAGCTGTCGAAGAGCACGTACGAGAGGTTGGCGCCGTTCTCGCCGCCCCCGAACGGGACCATGACGGTCGCGCCCAGCATCTGATTCACGTTCATGAGCGGGGCGGTGACGCCGTAGGGGATCACGCCGCTCGCGGTCGCGTAGCTGCGACCGACCAGCATTGGCTGGAGCAGCACGCCCTGGGTGTCGGAAGCGGTTGAAGTCCGCGCCCCGAACACGCTGCTGCGCACGTTGCCGATCTTCGCCGAGAGCTGAGCTCCGTCGACGTCATAGTTTCCGCCGTCCCATCGCGGGTCGTGGAAGTACGGCGTGAAGTCCGGCCGTCGAAGGATGTAATTCCCGAGGTGGAGTGGGATTCGACCCACGCGGCCGCTGCCGCTCAGGCCCGCCGCCTGCCAGTCGTAGCTGGCGAACGCTCGCTGGATGTAGACCGACTCGTTGCCCTCGCTGTAAGGCACGCCCGCCATTTGAGCGTTTTGCGACCCGAAGCCGGGTCCGCCCGCGAACAAGAAGTTGTTCACGATTCCGAGTCCGAAATTGCCGAGCATGTTGCTGGCCACGATTTGGGCTTCACCCTTGGCGCCGGTCGTGTTCGTCGTACGGAAGCCCGTGAAGACTTCGTGCATGAAGGTGAAATCCTGGCTGATGCCGACGGGGAAACCGTTCGATGAACCGCGGCCGAAGCCGAGCGGACGACCGGTTATGTCCACGCCGTACGAGCCGCTCGTGCTATACCCGTTGAGCGAGAAGGTCTCGACCGATCCAAAGATGTCGATCGGCAGCTTCTTGGCCTCGAGCGCGCTCACGCGCTTCTCGATGCCGTTGAGCGTGCTCTTCATCGAATCCGTGTCGGCTCCGAGGGAGGTGAGGTCCGTCGAAAACTTGTCGGTGAGTTTCTTGAGGTCGGCGATGTCCTGCCCGTAGGATTTCATTCCCGCGACCTGGTCCTTCACTTCGCCGAGCTGCCGCTTGAGGTCGTCCAAATCCGTTTGGCTGGCCCCGCCGCCCCGGTTTTGCAGTTCGCTGATCTTGGAGTTGATCTCGTCGATCTGTTTGGTCAGGCCATCGGTCATGCCCTTGAGCTTGTTGTAGGCGGCATTGATCGCTACCGCCATTTCGTAGCGGGTCGCAAGCCGTCCGCCGATGAAGGTTCCGTTCGGGTAGCCGACCAGAATTCCCGCCGCCTTAAGCCGGTTGACGGCTTCATAGGCCCAGTGATTCTCCTTCGTATCCGGGAATGGCGTGTCGCTCTGGGCGAGGGCGGGGGCAACGAGCGCGGCCACGAGCGCGGCGCTCAGGGCGTACTTAACAGTTCGCTTCACTAGATCAATCCTCCGTGCGTCTATCTGCGTGCGCTACGGGATGCGAACGAGCAATTTGCCCTGATACGGAGTCGGGTCTCATAACTTCCTTGAGTTCCCATGAGCGCCGCCCACCGTTGGACATTGCGCGGATGTGCATCCTGCAACTAACTTAAAAATAAGCCGGTGAAATTATGGGGCTGAACGTGGACGGAAAGTCAACCCCACGTCGGGCATTGGTGATCGGTGACCGGGGATAGGGGACAAAAAAGGCGGGCCTCCCGTTGGGGAGGCCCGCCCTCGCGTTTTGCCGAACTCGGGGTTCTTAGAACTTGACCGAGAACTGCGTGGTGATCAAACCACCCTTCGCGATCTGACCGCCGGCAGGGGTGCCGGGGAACAGAGCGAAGCCAGGCTGGTTCTGACCGTTGTAGTCGCTGATCTGCCAAAGGACGCTGAACGAGGTCTTGTCGGAGAAGTCGTACTTCGCACCGATGTTGTACCAGCGCTCGTGCGGCTTTCCGGTATTACCGACCAAGTTCCAGTCGTTCTCTTCGAAGCCGAGATCGACCGTGGTCGCCGAACCGAACTTGTGGCTCAGGCCCGCCGTCCATCGCGTGAACTTGTCGCTCGTGGTGAGACCACCCGCCACCTTGCCGGTGCCGGTGTAGTACTCGAACGAACCCTTCAGCATGAAGTCCGACATAAGGTCGATGTGCGCCGAAGCGTCCACGCCCTCGATGTCGGTCGGATTCCACCAGTTGCCGATGCGGCCCCAGTATCCCGGAGCGCCGAAATACGGCTCGATGTAGCGGTAACCCGCTTCCACGCCCCACTTGTCCGTCTCATAACCCGCGTAGCCGGTGGCGCGCGCATTATTCTTCGTGAGCAGGGTGTGCGTGTTCTGATAGATGTCGGTGCGGGAGTAGCCGCCCCAGACCTTGAACTTGTCGAACTTCAAGTTCACGTCGCCGCCGTAGTCCGCGATGCGGTTGGCCGCGCCCGTGAACGACGCATCGGCCGCGAACGTGTTGCTATCGAGCAGCACGTAGGACAGGTCGACGTCGCCGGTCTTGCCGATCGGAACCCACAGGTGGGCGCCGAGGAGCTGGTTGACCGCCATCAGCGGAGCCGTGATGCCGTACGGGGCGATGCCCGAGGCAGTGGCGTAGCTGCTTCCCGCGACCATCGTCTGGACCGGGTTGCCCGCCGTATCGGTGGAGACGCCGACGCGCGCCGCGAAGACGTGCAGGCCAACCCCGCCGATCTTGCCGCCGACCATGAAGCCGTCTACGTCGTAGTGGCCGTCATCCCAGCGCTTGTCGTTGTAGTACGGGGTGAAGTCCGGTCGCTCGAGGATGTACTCGCCGAGCTTGAGCGGAATACGGCCCGCGCGGCCCATGCCGCTGATGCCGGCGCACTGCCAGTCGTAGCTGACAAACGCCTTCTGAAGGTAGACGGACTCATTGCCCTCACCGTACGGCACGCCCGAGAGCGGGCTGACCTGGCTGAGCGCAGCTGCGCCGCCGCCGACGGTGCGCGAAGCGCCCATCATGTCGCCGACAACAATCGTGGCCTCACCCTTCGCGCCGGTGTCGTTGGTGGTCTTGAAACCAACCACGACCTCGTGCATGAACGTGAAGTCCTGATCAGCGCCCTCCGGATGGCCGACCGCGGAACCGCGGCCGAAGCCGTTCGGTCGACCCGCTTCGTCGACGCCGTAGTTGCCGCTGGTGCTGTAGCCGTTCATCGAAACGGTCTGCACTTCGCCGGTGATGTCGATCGGCATCTTCCGCTTCTCGAGGGCGCTCACGCGCTTGTCGAGGCCGGCGAGACCCTTCTTGAGGTCGTCGACGTCCACGCCGAGGGAAGCGAGATCCTTCTCGAACTTGTCCGTGAGTTTGCGGAGATCTGCAATGTCCTGGCCGTACGACTTCATGCCAGCAACCTGGTCCCTGACGTCGTTAAGGGCGGCCTTCAGTGCATCGAGATCAGCCTGGCTCGGGCCGACCGGTCGATCCTGAAGCTCCTTGATCTTCGCGTTGATGTCGTCGATTTGCTTGCTCAGGCCATCGGTCATGCCCTTGAGCTTGTTGTAGGCCGCGTTGATTGCAACGGCCATCTCATAGCGGGTCGCTAGGCGACCGCCGATGAAAGTGCCATTGGGATAACCAACGAGGATGCCCTCGGCCTTGAGGCGGGTAACCGCTTCATACGCCCAGTGATTGTCCTTGGTGTCCGGGAACGGAGTATCACTTTGCGCAAAGGCCGGGACCACGAATACGGCCGACAAAGCAGCGCTGAGCGCGTACTTTACAGTTCGATTCATTTGGTTCAATGCTCCTTGCATTAGCTGTTTTTGCTGCAAGAAGCTGTCCGCGCGTGGTCGCTGCGGTTTCGAAACTCATAACTTCCTTGAGTTCCCATGAGCCTGATCCCATCGCGGGGCCCTGCTCGGACGTGCATCCTGCAACTGACTTGACATACCAAGCCAAGTTCAGTATGGGCCATTTGACTCTCGGTGTCAACCCTTGAAGCTGACTTTTCGGCGTAAAACTTCCCGGTTCAGGCTCCGGTACAGTCTTGCCGATGCTGGACCGCGACCTAATTCGACGCAATCCCGAGATCGTTCGCGCCGGCATTTCGCGCAAGCGGCTCGACGCGCCGGTCGATGAATTCCTCAAGGTGGATTCGGATTGGCGGGCCGAAAGGGCCGCCCTCGAGACCAAGCAAGCCGAGCTGAATGCGGCGAGCAAGTCGATCGGCGCCCTCATGGCGCAGCGGAAGGTCGAAGAGGCCAACGCCGCCAAGGCAGCGGCCAAGGCGCTGAGCGAGGCGATTCCCGCCCACGCCGAGCGCGCCCGCGAACTGGAAGCCCAGCTCACGGAACTCGAACTCGCGTTCCCCAACCTTCCGCATGAATCGGTGCCGGACGGTGAGGACGAGTCGGCCAACGTCACGCTGCGTACATGGGGCGAGAAGCCGGACAACGAAGCGCCGCCCCACTGGGAGATCGCCGAACGGTTGGGACTGCTGGACCTCCCGCGGGGCGCCAAAGTGACGGGCAGCGGCTTCCCGATCTACGTCGGCGCCGGCGCGCGTCTGCAGCGCGCGCTCGCCTCCCTGATGCTCGACATCCAAATCGATCGGAACGGCTATGCCGAGCTTTACCCGCCCTTCATCGTCAACCGGGCCAGCCTCATCGGCACCGGCAACCTCCCCAAATTTGAGGAGGATCTATATAAGATTGATGACGATCATTACTTGATTCCGACAGCGGAGGTCCCGATAACCAACTACTATCGAGACGAGATACTCGACGGCGCCGACCTTCCGTTGCGCTATGCGGGCTTCACCGCCTGCTTCCGTCGGGAGGCCGGCGCGGCGGGCAAGGATACGCGCGGAATCCAACGTATCCACCAGTTCGACAAGGTCGAGTTGGTCTGGTTCACGACCCCGGATAAGAGCTATGAGCACTTGGAGGTGCTGACCGCTCATGCGGAGTCCGTTCTCCAGGCGCTGGGGATGCATTATCGCGTGATCGAGATCTGCGCCGGCGACCTCGGCGCCAAGGGCGCCAAGCAGTACGACGTCGAGCTTTGGTCGCCGGGCATGTCGAAGTATCTCGAAATCTCGAGTTGCTCCAACTTCGAAGCCTATCAATCCCGGCGGGCCAACATTCGCTACCGGCCCGAGCCCGGCGCCCGCCCCGAATTCGTGCATATCCTCAACGGCAGCGGCCTGGCCCTCCCGCGTCTCTATGCGGCGCTGCTGGAAACCGGTCTCCGACCGGACGGCAACATCGGAATCCCCGACGCCCTCCAGCCGTACATGAAGTGCGACGTGATCGGGGACCCACGAGCCACTGGCAACTAGCCACAAGCCACCAACAACTGGCCACGTTCCCACATCTTTGCCAGCATAAGCCTTCCTTGAACGAACCGATCTTAAAGGTTGGTAGGAAGGTATGCGTCAAGGCTTTCAGCAGTCACAACGGCAAGACGTCGCGCTCAAGGTAGACCCACGCGTCGTGCTTTCGAGCCAAGTGCTCCAGATGAATTCGATGGATCTGGAGCAAGCCCTCGAGGCCGAGTTGGTGGAAAACCCGGCGCTCGAGCGGCACGAGGCGCCAGAGGAGCTTCCCGATCACGATGTTCTGCGCGCGGTAGCTCCCCAGGAATTCCAGGCTTCCGGCGACTCGTGGGAACCGCGGCGCAGCCTTGCCCACGACGGCGAGCCGACCTGGATGGAGCTGCTTCCCGCCACCGCGAACCTGGAAGACCACCTCAACGCCGATCTGCTCCCGCGCCTACCCGAGGCCCTCCGGCCCTTGGGAACCTGGGTCATAGGCTGCCTTGACGACCGCGGCTATCTGGCGTACCCGACCGAGGAGATTGCGCTTGACTTCGGCTGCAGCATCGAGGATGTCGAAATCGTCCTGGCCCAGCTCCACCGGTGCCACCCGGCCGGTATCGGCGCGCGCACGATTCACGAGTGCCTCCTGCTTCAACTTCGCGGCGGTAACTCCGTCGAGCTCAAGCTCGCTCGAAACATCGTCCGGCACTATCTCGAGGAGTACGCCGCCCGCAAGAGCGTTCGAATCGCGCGGCGCTATCGGGTGATGCCCAGCGTCGTCGAGTGCGCTTTCGAGATCATCACCGGCTTGACCCCCTTCCCGGCTGAAGGCTTTCAACACCACCGGCTCAACCTGAGCCGGGGGAAGTCGGTCAGCGCCGACCTCATCATCTCCCGTACGGAGCAGGGCTGGGAGGTCGAGGTTAACGGGCTCGATCCTACGTCGCTGGGAATCAACCGCTTTTACGCGGCCAGGCTCGAGAAGCTCTCCCACCGCTCGGGTGAGTCGGATCGCGAGGAGCGCCGCCACCTGCAGGCTTATGTACAGCGCGCGCGAACGTTCATCGAGAGCGTCAAGCTCCGGCGCGAGACGATGACCCGCGTCGGCAAGTTCCTCATCGAGCAGCAGGCCGCCTTCCTCACGACCGGTGACTATTCGTTCCTCCGACCCCTGACCCGGGCGAAGCTCGCGGATCAGGTGGGCGTTCACGAGAGCACCATCAGCCGGGCCACCAACGGCAAGTTCGTGCAGATCACGACCGGCGAGATCGTCTCGTTCGACGTCTTCTTCAAAGCCTCACTTCGAGTTCAGAAGATGATCGAGGAGATCCTTCAGACCGAAAACCCGGGCAATCCGCTCTCCGACGAACGGATTTCGAGCCTCCTCGCCGAGCGGGGCGTGCACATCGCCCGTCGCACGGTGAGCAAATACCGCGACCGGTCGAAGAACCTCTCTTCGCGTAAACGCCGGGTCGCTTAGCTAAACTGGGCGGCATCGACGCGCCGCCCCGAATCTTCGAACCTCAAAACGCCCAGCTCCGAAACTGGACCGGCTGGATCGTGCTGGCCGCGCTTTTCGCGCTGCTCATCCCGACCACGATCGAAGACTCGTTTCGCGGCACCGACGCCAAATCGACGGACCCATCCGTGCAGGTGGGCAACCTCAAGGCCATCGTCGCATCCGAGACACCCAAGGATCGCCAGACCAAAGAGCTTCGCGAAGTCGTCCGGGCGATGGAGGTCAAGCGTAAGACCGATGAGGACGCCGCCGCCGTCTATGCCGCGGCAAAGGTCGAGCTTCACGAAAAGCTAACCCCCGATGACGTGATCCTGCTCGCGGCAAGCAAGCGCCCCGCTCGCCGGACGGTGGCCGCGCTCTACTCCGAGCCGCCTCCGAACCCGCAGGTAGCTAAGGCGCTGGTCGAATCGCTCCCCAGCGACCGCTATCTCTACAACCTAGCCCGGGCCCAAACGCTCGAGCGTTTGGGGGACCGCTCCGGCCGGCGCAGCGTCTCGCCGGAGATCGACCCGATTGGCTCCAACTCCAAGTTGAACGTGATCGGCGCCATCGTCTTGCTCGGCCTTCTCATTGGCGCCGGCGTCCTCCTCGCCTATGCGTATGCTCTCGGAACCGGAATGATCAAGTGGCAGGGTCATCCGCTCGAGCCGCCGAACCTCATCGAGGCCGACCGCCTCGCGGTTCGGGCCGCACAGCTATTCGGTGCGTTTTTGCTGATCGAACTGTTCGTCGTCCTGGCGGCGACCAAGTTCGGGGTGACGAAGTCGCCCATGGGGGAATTGCTCGTCGAGGTTGTCGCGTCGGCGTGCGTAATCGCGGGAACCGTGGCCCTCACGTTTCTGCCCATCGGCCGCCGCTTCATCCGGTTGCCCGACTATGGATTCGGCAATCTGCCGCTTCTGCATTCGTTCCTCTGGGGACTCGGCGGGCTCTTTGCCGTCGCGCCGATCGCCTTCATGGGGTTGCTCATAGGCTCCATCGCCGAGCACGTTTCGCCCCGGGCTGACCACCCGCTCATGCACGCCCTCGAGGATCCTCACAACATTTGGGCTTTCGCGGGGGCCCTGTTCCTGGCTTCCCTGCAGGCGCCCTTCACTGAGGAGCTGCTCTTCCGCGGCACGCTCATTCCCGCCTTATCCGGGAGCTTTCGTGCCAAGCGGCACCCAGCCCTACTGGCGATTGCGACCTCGAGCCTTCTCTTTGCCGCGATCCACCCCCAGGGGTTCACGCTGTGGTTGGCGCTGGCGTCCGTCGGGGTCGTGAACGGCGTGCTGTGCTACCAAACCAGGTCTGTACTGCCCGGCATGATCATGCACGCGCTCTTCAACGGGGCGACGCTCACCCTCGCGCTTCTGGCGCGTTGAGCTCTGCCCGAGAATCCGTCCGCCCGAACCCGATCCAGAACGCCGCCCAGGCGGTCGCGACCAACACCGCGACCAGCAGCTTCACCGCGTCCGGAATCTTCGGATTGAAGCTGAAGTACCCTTCGAAGGGCGCC
>DATGIR010000181.1:0-9393 GCA_035295605.1 Fimbriimonadaceae bacterium
CGGACCGGGGCGGGCTGAAGGTGCACCTGGACGGGGCGAGGGTGTTCAACGCGGCGGTGGCGCTGGGGGTGCCGGCCACCGAGATCACCAAGCACGTGGACAGCGTGAACTTCTGCCTAAGCAAGGGGCTGCGCTCTCCGGTGGGCTCAGTGCTGTGCGGGCCGGCGGACTTCATCGAGCGGGCTCGGATTTGGCGCAAGCGGCTGGGCGGCGGAATGCGGCAGGCGGGGGTCTTGGCGGCTTGCGGGCTGGTCTCGCTGCGGAGCTACATCGACCGGCTGGCGGAGGATCACCGGCGGGCGCGGGCGCTTGCGGCGGGGATCGCGGAGCTTCCCGGGCTCGGGATCGACTGGGACCGGGTGCAGACGAACATGGTGCTGGTAGACGTGCCCGGCTCCGCCGAGCGCTGGGCGGCGGAGCTCCACGAAGCCGGGGTTTGGTGCTTCCCGGTGGCGGCTTCGCGGCTTCGGTTGGTCACCCACGCCGACGTGGACGACGACGGGGTCGCCCGGGCAATCGGGGCCTTCGCCTCGGTGGCGAAGGCGGCGAAGGTTTAGCTCAGCCTGAAACCTCGGGCTGCCCCGCCGGCCGGCTTCGACGCGAGGGCGGCGGCCAGGGGCGAGAGGACTTCCTCTCGGGCGGCTCGTCGACCAGGCGGCCGAGCATCGTGTCCACTCGCAGCCGCTCGACCGCGTATTCGGCCAGCCGCTCCAGGTTCACCACGTCCTCCCGGTTGTAGGCGATCAGGCGCTCAAGGGCCGCCTCGTCGCCCAGGTGGTAGTAGGCGTTCCACAGCTTCACCGCGTCCCACCCGCTCAGGCCGTCCGTCTCCTCCCCGCGCGCGATGCCGAGCTGCCGCTCGATCGACTTGAGCCCGCCCTTGAGCCCGAGCCGGCGCAGGGTTGGGCAGAGGTCCAGGTGCACCTGGGGAAACGAAAAGCCTCGGAAACGCTTCTCCAGCATCGGGAGGTCGAAGCCCGAGCCGAAGAACGTGACGAGCATGCGGCAGCCGGCAAGCCGCTCGGGCAGCTCGTCCAGGTCCCGCTCCTTCACGAGGGCGACGAAGTCGGCGCCGTCGTAAAGGCCCACGATCGTCACCGAGGAGCCGTGCTGCCCGCCGTCCGTCTCGATGTCCAGGTACAGGCAGGAGCCGCGGAGTTCCTCCCACGCCCGCCAAGCCTCGCGCAGCCCCAGGCTCTTGCGGAGGAAGTCGACGTCACCTCCCTGGAGGGCGCTCAGGCTCTCTTCGAGGTGGATCCGGACGATCTCGCGGTCGGCCGAGCCGATCGGGGCCGTATCGAGGCCGGCGAGGAGCTTCTCCCAGGAGTCGAACCCGTCTTGCCAAAGGCGTTGCTCGGTGGCGGCGCCGATGCCGGGAATCTGGGCGAAGCTCCGCCGCAGCAACCGCTACTTGCCGTCCGACTTACCGGAAGGCGTCGAGGGCTGAGGCACGGGAACGGGAACCGGCTTCGGGACCGCCTTGGGCGCGGCGATGCTCGAGGAGTAGTCGGGAACGAGGTTCTCCACCACCGCGTTGGCGGGCCAGTACTCCTTCTTGGCCGGATCCTGGCGCCAGTAGGTGCCGGTGTTGAGGTCCTTGTCGAATTCGCCCACCAGCCGGAACTTGCCGCGGCCCTTGAAGTCGCCCATCAGGTCGGTGCCGAACCACTGCACCGCCCGAAGCGGGCCCGTCACCGTGAGGGTGCCCTGGCCGTGGAAGACGTACTTCTTGAGCGGGGCGTAGCTGTACTCGAGCTTCAGGGTGCCGGTCGTGGTCGGCATCTTCTCGCAGCCTGAGACGAGGATGGTTCCGCGCGCGGTCACTTTAAGCTCGCCGGTCACCTCTTCTTCGTTCGTCCCCAGCAGCTTGAAGCTGCCGATCTTGGTCGTAAAGTGGAACTCGCCGGGGCCGTTCGGCCGCTGCATACCCTGGGCGTGGGCCGGGCGGTGTGCGAGAAATAGGACGCCAATCCCGGCGGTAACGAGGGTGGAAAGTGCGGCGATTCGACGCACGCGAGGAGTCATGGACGTATTTTAACGCTATCGGTAAATTCACCGCTCGCCTTCGCGGCGGCAAGAATGCCGGATTCTGAGCCAAAATGGGAGTGCGCATGGCAAGCAAGGTCAAGCTCGGGGCGGTGGTGACGGTCGTGGTCGCGCTCGGCGCGATGCTGGCGATCGGCTTCACGTTCGTTGAAAACGCCAACCCCTACGTGGATGTGGAGCAGGCGCTGGCGAACACCGGCGACGGTTTGCACCTGCTCGGAAGCATCGACAAGAAGAGCGTGCACTCGAACCCGCTCCAGCGCGAGATTTCGTTCGACCTGGTGGACGCCAAGGGCAAAACCATGCACGTGGACTACCACGGCGAGGCGATCTCCAACATCAACGAGGCCGACAAGGTGGTTGCCGTCGGCCATGTGAAGGACGGCGTGTTCCTCTCGGACAAGCTGAACATCAAGTGCCCCTCCAAATACGAGGATAAGCGGCCCGACGCCGGAAAGCCGGCCTAAGTGCTGGAAGCAGCCGCCCATCAACATTGGCCCTCGGCGCCCGCGTGGGCGGTAGACGCCGGCATCCTCGGCAAGACCCTCATCCTCCTTGCGCTGGCCTTCTTCCTGACCTCGATCCTCGGCTGGGCGCTGCCCAAGCGCACCCGCCTCATGGAGGTTGCCGCCAAGTGGGGGTTCGTGCTGGGGGGCGTCATGCTCTTCGGCGCCTTCATTTGCCTCGGCACGCTCTTCGCCAACGACCAGTTCGAATACACCTACGTGTTCAGCCACGGGGATGCGGAGACGGCGATGAAGTACAAGATCGCCGGCATCTGGTCGGGTCAGCAGGGCAGCTTCCTGCTCTGGGCATGCACCTCCTCGATCTTCGGCATCTTCGCGGCGCGCAAAGCGGGCATCTACCGGCGCTGGTTCACGGTGGCGTACGCCACGTTCCTGGGCATGCTTTGCGGCATCCTCGCCTACGAGACGCCGTTCGAGATGGCACGGCTCCACGGCCAGGCGCTGCTGCCTCCGCAGGGCGCCGGGCTCACCGCCTCGCTGCAGAACTACTGGGTGACGATCCATCCGCCCACCATCTTCATGGGCTTCGGCTCGCTCACGGTGGCGTTCGCCTTCGGTCTGGCGGCGATGTTCACCCGAAACGTGGTCGACTGGGTGCCGCTGGTGCGGCCCTGGGTAATTCTAAGCACCGCGATCCTCGGGCTCGGGCTCTGCATGGGCGGCTTCTGGGCGTACGAAACGCTCGGCTGGGGCGGCTTCTGGATGTGGGATCCGGTCGAAAACGTGAGCTTCGTGCCGTGGATCTTCTCGGCCACGCTGCTGCACGGGCTCATCGTGCAGGTGGCACGCAAACGGTGGTATTCGGGCAACCTCGCGATGGCCGGCTTGCCGTTCGTGACGTTCTGCTACGGCACGTTTCTGACCCGCTCCGGCTTTTTGGGCGATGCGAGCGTGCACTCCTTCGCGGAGATGAACCGGGTCGCGCTCTGGATTCTGGCCGTCTTCGTGGTTTTGGGAACGCTCGGCTACTACGGCGTCTACGCGTTCTTGGGCGCCCGCCTGGCAAAGATGGTCTCCGGGCCGGACGACGCCCCGGCGAGGGGTGTGAACCGGGAAGGGCTGTACCTAAGCGGAGTGCTGCTGCTGAGCGGGCTCTCGGCGGCGGTGGCGATCGGGATGAGCGTGCCCTTCTTCATGTCGCTGGCCAATCAGAAGCCGAAAGCGGTGGAGGAGTGGCTCTACCACCGGGTGGTGGTGTGGTTCTTCGTGCCGGTGTTGATCATGATGGGGCTCGCCCCGTTCGTGAGCTGGCGGAAGATGGGTTGGCTCCAGCTCCTGAACCGGGTGCTGAACGTGATCTTCCTCACCATCGGCCTGCTGGGGTGCGTGCTGATCGCGATCAAGTTCGCGCCGGGGGCTATCGCAATCGATCAGAGCCAGCGGATTCCCTTCCCGCTTAAGCTTTGGGCTCCGCTGGTGCCGTGGATGCTCGTGCTGATCTCGGTGTGCCTGTTCTGCTTGGTGGCGAACGTGTGGCGGATCGTCGAGACGGTGCGACGCGCGCCGTTCTCCGTAGGCGGCTTCATCGCCCACATCGGCGTGGCGACGCTGATGGCAGGATTGATCATCTCGCGCGGGTTCGAGCACCGGGAGCGGGTGGATCTGCAGGAGGGAGACGTCGCGAGCGCGCTGGGATACACGATTACTTTTCGAGGGATGAGCAACCAGGAGGAGCAGGGCGTTTTCCAGCGAGACAACAAGGCGTTGTTCGAGATGGACTCGAAGGACGGCGGATTCACCGCGCGGCCCGGCCTGTACTACGAGATTTCGAGCGACGAGCAACTCAAACCAATCGTGTGGCCGCACGTCGAGCACATGCCGACCTACGATATCTACTTTTCGCTGAACCCGCCGGTGCTGGACGTGGACGACCCGCAAAGCATCCCGGCCGGTGGCACTTCGGAGCTTGCCAAGGGCGAGATCAAGATCAAGTACAACGGGGTCAAGCGTGAGGGGCAGCCGGGCAAGGTGGGCACGAAGTTCATCGCGAATCTGGACATCGCGGTGACAGGCGCGGACGGGGTCGTGCGCACGCATCACGCGGAGCCCTCGATGGAGATCACGCCTAACGGCATCGCCAAGAACCAGGCGCCGGTCGACGATCAGCTCGCGGTGACGATGGAAGGGATGAACGTGGGGCAGGGCTCCGCCATGATCCAGATGCACTTCACCAGGGCGATCTATCCGATCGACTTGTACTACAAGCCCATGACAATCCTGGTGTGGCTCGGGGCGGGAGTCACGGCCCTGGGAGGGGTGCTGGCGGCACTCTATCGGCGACCGGCCAAGACCGCGCCCGAGCGAGAGGACGTGGCGGCGTGAGACTCTCGCAATACCTAAAGGCCAAGCTGCACCACGCCCGGGTGAGCTACGCGAACCCAGAGTACGTGGGCAGCGTGGAGATCGACCGTGAGCTCATGGCCCACGTGGGGTTGGAGGACGGCGAATTGGTGCACGTCTGGGCGGTGGACCGGGACGCGCGGATCGTGACCTACGCGTTCGGCGGCCCCTCCGGGGTGGTGGGGTTGAACGGCGGGGCGGCGCATACGTTTCGAGTGGGCGAGCGCGTGATCATCGCCGCGTTCGACTTGGCGGACGAACCGATCGTGCCGAGGGCCGTGCTCTTGGATGAGGAGAACCGGGTCGTGCGCGAGATGATGCCGTTTGTTCGCGAGGATCGAGGAGCCCTCACCACTCCACCACTGCACCACTCCAAGTAAGATCAGGCTCTGCCGTGAAGTGCCTCTTCTCAACCTGTGCGTTCGTCGTTTTCGGGGGTTTGCTCGGGGTGGGATGCGGGCATGGCGGGGCGGCGAACGGGCCGGTGGGGCTGATGGGCTCCGGCGTCGCGTTCGCGCCCAAGATTCTCAGCCGCGTTTCCGACCGCAAGCCGAACATGAAGGGCGACGTGCTCGTGCTCATGTATCACAAATTCGCGGTGAAGGAGACGCGCTACGACCGCTCCTTCGACCACTTCGGCCACGATCTGGAGCGGCTATACGAGATGGGCTTTCGCCCGGTGACGATGAGCGAGTATCTGGCCGATGACATGCCGCTGCGTCCGGGCTCCTCGCCGGTGGTGATCACGATGGACGATGCCGCGGCGAGCCAATTCCAGCTTCAGAGCGACGGATCGCTGGCGCCCGACTGCGCGGTGGGGATTTGGCAGAACTTCGCGGCGACGCATCCCGACTTCCCTGTCCGTGCGACTTTCTACGTCCTGCCGGGCGTGATGTGGGGGCAGAAGGAGTGGGTGAAGCAAAAGGTCGACCTGCTCAAGGAGTGGGGCAGCGAGCTCGGCTCGCACACCTGGGACCATCCATCCCTCCGCCGCCTGACCGACGCGCAGGTTAAGGACGAGATCGCGAAGTCGCTGGACTACCTGCGCGAGAAGTTCGGCTACGAGACGGTCTCGTTCGCCTACCCGTACGGGATCTACCCGAAGAACATGGAGCTGCTGGACGGCTTCTACTTGAAGGGGCGGACCTACCAGATGACGGGCGCGGTGACCTGCAACACCGACCTTGCGCCCTCGCCCAGCGCGGACGGGTTCAAGCCGTTCAAGGTGAACCGGGTGGAGGCCGAGGAGGGCGAGCTCGGCGTGGACTGGTGGCTGGACACGATCGCGAAAGGGCGGCGGACGGTGTACGTGGCGCCCTAGTTTTGGGTTCTGGGTTCTGGGTTCTAACAGTGCCGCCACAATGATCGTTGTGGCGACGGCTACACGACATGCCACCGGATTCTCCGTCGGCCCGATCCGGGTCGAGCCCGCGCTGCTGCTCGCGCCGATGGAGGATGTGACCAACCTCCCCTTCCGGCTCATCGCCAAGCGAATCGGCCGGCCGGGGCTCATGTTCACCGAGTTCGTGAGCGCGATGGCGGTGCACTACAACGCGGCCAAGACCCTCAAGAAGCTGCGGGTGGAGGAAGTGGAGCGGCCGCTCGGGATTCAGATATTCGGGGGCGACCCGGAGATCATGGCAGAGACGGCCCGGCTATGCGAGGAGAGCGGGGCGGACCTGGTCGACATCAACATGGGATGCTGGGTGCCGAAGGTGTGCAAGACGGGTTCCGGCGCGGCGCTTCTAAAGGACCCGGAGCTGGCGGAGCGGATCGTCTCGGCGGTGGTGCGGTCGGTGAAGGTCCCGGTCACGGTGAAGGTCCGGGCGGGTTGGGACTGGTCGATCTTCGCGGCGCCGGAGCTTGCTCGGCGGTTCGAGGGAGCGGGGGCCAAGATGCTGACCCTGCACGCGCGGTTCGCCAAGCAGGGATTCGAGGGCGAGGCGGATTGGCGGCTGATCGGGGAGCTGCGAAAGGCGGTCGGCATCCCGCTGATCGGGAACGGCGACGTGAAGACGCCGGGAGACGCGCGCCGGATGCTGGACGAGACAGGGTGCGACGGCGTGATGGTGGGGCGCGCGGCGATCTCGAACCCGTGGACGCTGGCCCGGATTTCCTGCTCGCTGCGGGGGTTGCCGGCGCCGCCGGAACCAACGTTGGGGGACCGGATCGAGACGGCTTTGGAGCACCTGCGTCTGATGGTCGAGTACGAAACAGCGGCCGACCCGGCCGGCGACCCCGAGCTTCGGGCATGCCGAGCGCTGCGGGGCCAGATCCCGCTGTATATCAAGGGCGCGCCGGGGGCGTCCGCGCTCCGGGACCGGCTGACGCGTTGCTCGCGGGTGGAGGAGTACCGTGACCTCTTGGAGGAGTTTGGGAATAGGGTTGTAGGGTCGTAGGGTTGTAGGGTTGTAGGGTCGTAGGGTTGTAGGGTCGTCGCATACTCGTCCTATGGGTTTCGACGTCAAGGCCTTCTTCACCTCGCAGATCACGCTCGGCGTGACCCGGTTCGAGAACGATCTTCGGGCGATTCCGGTGGAAGCCAGGGGAAAGAGCCCGGGAGGCATCGCGCGCTCGCCGAACGACCTCGCTTTCGAACTGGCCACGGGCAACCGGGAGTTCGCCCGGAGGATGCGGGGCGAAGAGGCGATACCGATGGGCCACGATGAGATGCCGAGGGCGACCACGGAGTTCGGCGACGTGGACCATGCGGTCGCGGAGCTCAAGGCGGCCACGGAGGAGTTCTTGAAGGCCTGGTCGGCGGTGCCCGAGGGCGGGCTGGAGAAGACGCTCGCGGACGGAAAGCTAACGCCCTTGGGGCTGGCGACGATCGTCAACCGGCACATCCACTACCACGACGCGCAACTCAATTACGTGCAGACCCTGTTGGGTGACTCTGAGATTCATTGGTGATGCAGGCGCCCTCACCTCAAGCAGTCGGCGCAGAGAAGACGGGCTTTTCCAGCCGCGTCACGTCCTGGCGGGTCATGGCGACGATGCTCGCCTGCTGGGCAAGCTTGCCCGCGATCTCCTGAAACGCCTTCGCCTGGGGACGGTTCGGCGCGACAAGCACGCTCGGGCGACCCTCGTCGCCGGAGGCGCTGATCACCGGATCGAACGGAATCGAGCCCAGGTATGGCACGCCGAGCGTCTTCGCCAACTCGGCGCCGCTCGCGCCGGCAAACAATCTGACCTCGGCGCCGGTGCTCTCGTCGATGTAGGGACCCATATTCTCGATGACCCCGATCACCGGGGTATTCAGTCGCCGAAAGAGCGCCACCGACTTGCCGGCAATGTTTGAGGCCACGTTGTGGGGGGTACTCACGATGACCACGCCGGTCAGGGGCGCCTGCTGGGCCAGGGTCATGGGGGCGTCGCCGGTGCCGGGCGGAAGATCGACGAGGAGGTAGTCGAGCTCGCCCCAGTCGACATCGACGAGCAACTGCTTCACGGTTCCCGCGACCATGGGGCCGCGCCAAAGCACCGCCTTCCCTTCCTCGAGGAGGAAGCCGAGCGACATCATGGCGAGGCCGTACCGCTCGATCGGCATGATCTTGTCGTTCGCGGTCTTCGGGTGGGCGTCGGCGGCGCCCATCATCAGCGGAATGCTCGGGCCATACACGTCGGCATCGAGGATGCCGACCCGGGCGCCGGTCTGAGAGAGCGCGACGGCGAGGTTCACGGTGCAGGTGCTCTTCCCTACCCCGCCCTTGCCGCTGGCGATGGCGATGATGTGGGAAACGCCGGGCAGGATGTCGGCGGGCTTATCCATCCGCTCGCGCACACGGGCGGTCATCTCGATCTCGACCTCGGAGACACCTTCCAGCGCGGCGATGATTCCCTCGGCCCCGGCCTTGAGAAGGTCTTTCACCGGGCATGCGGGGGTGGTGAGCTCGATGGTGACGCCGACGCGGCCGCCGTCGATTCGAACCTCTTTCACGAACCCCAGGGTCACGATATCGACGTGCAGGTCGGGATCGATCACCGCCTTGAGGCTTTCGAGGACCTGGTCCTGGGTCGCGGGCATGCTTGGATGGTACCGGCTTCTAGGTTGCCGAGTTTCCAGGTCGCCAAGGCTCTAGGGTGCCGACGGTCCAGGGATCAGGTCACAGGTAATCTGCCCACCCTTTATGGACGATTTCAGCCTCGACCGGCCCGAGCTCGCCGGCACGGTGATGAGCCTGGAGTTCGGGCCGGGCGGCCGCGTCCATCAGCTCTGGATCGGCGACCCGACGGGCGGCGCCGAAGAGACCGAACACCAGTTCGTACTGCCCCCGCTCAGCCTCGATGACGACTACGTCGACGATTACCTTCCCGGCGCTGTGCTGATCGGGGCGCGCACCCGCCCCGACGACCCCTGGATCGTCAGCCGGAACACGGACGCGCGGATCCTCGGCGAGGGCGAGGACATGTTGCAGGTCTCGTTCGAGTACGAGTTCGCGCTCTTGCCGGAGATCCATGCGACCGGGCACTTCTTCGA
>DATGIR010000182.1:0-2933 GCA_035295605.1 Fimbriimonadaceae bacterium
GTGATCAACATGACCCAGTATCCGGAGGCTTACCTGTGCCGCGAGCTGGGGATGGCAGTCGTGAATATCTCGCTCATCACGGACTACGACAGCGGCGTTCATGCCGGCGCCGAAGCCGTGGACGCCCGCAGCGTGCTCGAAGTGTTCAAGTCCAACAGCGAGAACATCAAGAAGGTCGTGCTCGAGCTGGTTCGGCGCATGCCCGCCGACCTCGATTCCCTGAAGGCCCGCGACGCGCTCGCGTTCAGCCGAGGCGACGGCGGATCGAGCTCCGACGAAGACATCCGGCAGTTCGAACCGTTAGATAGTTGATGATCACCCTCGCTGCGATCGCGCTTCTGGGTATCGCCGCGCAAGCGCCGCAGCCGGGCTTCGAGCTTTTCGGCAAGCAGGTCGTCCCGGTGGCACCGCCCGTGGGGAGCGCCGAGTTTTCGCCGGAGGTCGCGGCGTGGAAGGGATGGGCGTCGCTGCATTCCAAGCCGATCGGCCCGCTGCTCGGTCCGTTCGCCACCGACGGCGATTGGGCGCCGGTGCTGAAGGAAAAGGGCGCGCTCCAGCCCGAAGCGAACGCCGTTCCTTGGCGGGTCAAGGTCCTCCTCCTCTCGTCCGTCGACTTCTTCTCGCCGGACAAGGACGGGAATCTGCTCGAGCGGCGGACCGGAATCTACGGCCCCTCCCGCGACCGGATCGCGCAGGGCCTCGCCCTCGCCGCCGCCAAGCTCCAGGCGCGCGCCGCAGGGCGGCTCGCCGTGAGCTACGATGCGACGGAGGACTCGACGCTCTATGAGGAGACCGTCGCAGAGGGCGCCGGCCTCGGTTCGGAGGCGTTGCGGGCCTACGTCGCCCCCCGGATCAATGGCGGCAGCTTCGAGGCGAACGACAAGCTCTATCACGGCCCGTACCACCTTTGCCTCGTGATCCACGCCGGGCTTTGCAAGGCGGCCTCATGCACCATAAACGCCACGCCGATCGTTTCGATCCCGGCGCCGGCCGACGACGAGAACGCTTCCCGCTACGCCGAGGACGTGTATCGGGCGTTCGCCCTCGCCGCGACGGAGTGTTCGCGCCGCCACGGCCGCGAACCGGCTCCGGCGGAGCCCGCGCAGAACGTGGAGCCGTTCGGCACGCAAACGCCGGACCAGATCGCTAGCGACGCGGACTTCGCTCCTCCCGCCGGCGCCGCGATCTCGGAGGCGCTGCGGGCGGGCCCGTTCGGTTGGCCCCCGGTTCCGCGAAGCGGTGATCCGATCGCGACGATGTGGTCACCGGCCAGCTCGAACACGCAGCTCTCGGTAGCCGACGATCCGGACAAGGGCTCAATTCTCACCGCCAAAATCGGCGGGACCTTCGCTACCGGCGGCTTCATCGTTCCCACCGAACTCGGGATGAAGGAGCTCGTTGCGAAGGCGGAGCACTTCCTGGTGTTCGATGCGCGCACCTCGGCGACGGAGCCGCTGAGCCTGGGCGTGCTGTCCGGTTCCGGGCTATCCAACCGGAGCGTAAGCCTAGGCCCTCCCCAGAGCCAGGGCATGGCACTACCGCTTCCACGGGACGGGGCATGGCATCAGGTGGCCGTCGACCTCACGAAATTTGGC
Organism: Fimbriimonadaceae bacterium; assembly: GCA_035295605.1. Lineage (GTDB taxonomy): Bacteria > Armatimonadota > Fimbriimonadia > Fimbriimonadales > Fimbriimonadaceae > DAIDHV01. The sequence goes on from DATGIR010000182.1 coordinate 1,596, forward strand.
GTCTCCGCCGATAGCGACCGGCTCTACATCGGGTTCCCCCCGGACGCCGCCCTCCGGCCCAAGAACTCGATACTGGCCACCGAGTACTCCTTCGCGAACTTCGCGTTGGCGGCGAAGCCGCCGGACGGCTCGCTCACGGTTGACGACGTATCGGCGCCGGAGTGGTGGCTCAAGCTCTCCGAACTGCGCGCGGCGATGAAGGCGGGCTCCGGCGCCGACCCCGGGCAAACGATCGCGCAGGCCCTCGCCGACCCGGATCAGACGGTAAAGCTGAACGCGCTGGCCCTCTTGGCCGCCAAAAAGGCGCCGGGGCTCGAGGAGAAGATCGCCGCCTGCTTCAACGCCCTGCAGCCTCGCGCCAACGAGGCCGTGGTCGCCGCCCTCGCCTTTCAGGACACCCCGCTGGCGTGGGCCACCCTTCAGTCGGTGCTGCGCCTCGGGCCGGGAACCCACACCAAGGTTGCCGCCGCCGGCCTCATCGCCCAACGCAAGGATCCCGCCAGCGCGGGCCAAATCAGCACGCTTCAAACCGCCGCGCGCGACTGGCACGACCGCGTCGCCGTGGTGCAGGCGCTGGCCGACTGCGGAACCTCCCAGGCCATCGTCTTTCTTCGCACCGCGCTCGACGACACCGATGCCGCCGTGCGGGCGGCGGCGATCAGGCTTCTGTCGCTCTCGGACGAGACGGGCATGCGCCGGCTGATGTTCGTGAGCGTGAACGATCCCAGCGACGCCAACCGGGCGGCCGCCTGCACTAAGCTGCTGCAAAGCTCCAGCCCCGAGCTCAAGCAGGAGGGGTATCGCGGCGCCGGCGACGATTCCTGGTGGGTGCGGGTCGAGGTGCTCGATTGGCTGGCCGCCCACCCCGGCCCCGGCGACCGCCCTGCCCTGCGTCAGGCCATCCTGAGCCCGTACGGCGCGGTTCGCGCGGCCGTTCTGCGCGCGCTCGCCAAGAGCCCGGACCCGGTCACGACCGATGAGATTGCGAACGTGTTGAAGGACCTCGATCCCTTGGTGCAGGCCGAGTTGATCGCGCTTGCCGTCGCCAAGAAGCTCGTCCTGCCCTCCGACACGTTGGAGCTCCTGAAGGCTTCGCCCGCGCCCGGGGTCGTGGCAGCCGCTAAATTGCTTCCGACAAGTTAAGCCTTTTTGGCCCTGCTTCGGGAGCGTGCTCCGGGAGCGGCGGCGTAAACTATAAGGAGTTGGACACTCCACGCGATCCCAACCATCACGACGCGCCCCGACCGGCCCCGCCATCGCGCACCTTCCTATCCGGAATCGCGGTCGTGCTCCTTTGCGGCTCGTTGATCCTTGGCACCAAGGTTCGAGACCGGCTCG
>DATGIR010000183.1:0-4920 GCA_035295605.1 Fimbriimonadaceae bacterium
GTTCGTGTAGTCGGTGCCTCCGTAGGGCCGGGAGTCGGTATGGCCCTCGACGATGAAGTAGCGATCCTGCTTGACGAGGATCGGCGCCAGCACGGCGTGAATGAAGCGCACCGCGGTTTCGCTGAGCACGGCGCTGCCGGTCTGAAAGAAGGCGGCATCTTTTGACTCGACGAGCTCGATGCGCAGCCCTTCCTGGGTCAACACCATCTCGACGTGGCCTGCGAGGCTGCGCAACTGCTTGTCATGCTGGATCGCCTGCTCGATCTGGTGCTGAATCTGCTGCAACTGGTGAGCGTCCTTCGCGGTCGGCTTCGGCGGGCCCATGTTCGGCGTGTCACCCTTTCTTTTGCGTGAGATCGAGCCGGGGACCGCTTTGGGCGCGACGACGGACTTCGAGCGCTCGTGGGCTTTGAAACCGAGTGGATCGTTGAAGTAGCCGGCGACTTGTGCGCGCGTCTCGTCGGAAAGGCCCATGATCCACATGACCATGAAGAACGCCATCATCGCGGTTACGAAGTCGGCGTAAGCGACCTTCCAGGAGCCGCCGTGGTGGGCATGGCCACCGTGCCCCTTGACCTTTTTGATGATAATCGGGGTGCCGTCGCTCATTAGGCAGCCTTCTCTTTAACGCTCTTCTCCATCTCCGCGAAGCCAGGCCGCACAGCCGGCTCGATGTTGCGGCGGGCGAACTCGACGCAGGTGATCGGCGACTCGCCGCGGGCGAAGCTGAAGAGGGCAAAGCGGATGCAGTTGAGGTACTGCCCCTCCGATTTGAGCCGAAGCTGCATCGCGCGCGAAATCGGCCCGAACACGCCGTAGGCGAGGAGGATGCCTAGAAACGTTCCGACGAGCGCAGCCGCGACCGAGTGGCCGATCTCGGCGGCCTCGCCGCCGATCTTGCCCATCGTGATGATGACGCCAAGGACCGCCGCCACGATGCCGAAACCGGGCATCGCGTCGCCGACCGTCTGCATCGCATCGGCGGGGATCGAGGCTTCGCCGTGGGCAATGTCGAGGTCGAGCTCCATCATCTCGCTCAGATCGTGGGGGCCGACCGCGCCGGTGAGGATGACCTTCATCGTGTCGCAGAAGAAGTTGACGGCGTGATGGTTGGAGAGGAAGGACGGGTAATTCTTGATGATGTCGCTCGACTCGGGGTTCTCGATGTGCTTTTCGAGGCCGAGGAGGCCTTCCTTGCGGGCAACGTTGAAGAGGTTGTACATCATCTTCAACAGGTCCATGTAAGTCTGCTTCGTGTAGGGGTCGGGCTTGAGGAGCGCCTTGACCGCGTTGATCGACGCCTTGACGTTGGTCATGCCGTTGGCGGCGATGAAAGAGCCGGCGCCGGCGCCCAGCAGGATCACGAACTCGTTGATCTGCATGAGCACGCCGATGTTTCCGCCGTGCATCGTGTAGCCGATGATGATGGAGATAAATACGACCGCGATGCCGACGATTACAAGCATAGAGTGCCCGGGCAGGCAGGCGGCCAAGCCGCATGCCACTGGTTAAAATATCGGCATCTCGAACCCGCTCGTGTAGCGTCGGACAGTCAAATTATCAGCAGTTTCGGACCGGTCGCAACGCGTGCGTGATTGCGATGGCCAGCGCATCCGCCACGTCGTCCGGCTTTGGGTCTTCCGAGAGGCTGAGCAGCCGGCGGACCATGAACGTGACCTGACGCTTGTCGGCGGCTCCGTTTCCCACCACGCTCAGCTTCACTTCAGGCGGCGAGTACTCGGCCCAATTCAGGCCGGCTTCGCCTACCGCGAGCAGCACCGCGCCAAGCGACTTGGCGACGTCCATCGCGGTGGTTTTGTTCACGGTGAAGAGAAGACGCTCGGTGGCGACCGCATCCGGCTTGCATCGCTCCAGCAGCTCGGTAATCCCGTCGTGAACGAGCTTGAGGCGCTCGGGCAGGGCGATTCGCGGTGTTTGCAGTAATCCGTACTCGACCACGCTGAGCCGGGAGCCCTCGCGGTGAATGACCCCGAAACCGATTCGCTCGAGACCGGGGTCGATGCCGAGGATCGTCACGTACGCTTGAACAGCCGCATCAAGGCGCCGGAATCCAGGGTTGCCGTGATCGGCCGCCCGTGAGGGCACAGATAAGGGTTCTCGGTGGAGGCCAAATCGACGATGAGGCGCTCCATCTCGGCATGGCTGAGAGGATCGCCCGCCTTGACGGCCAGCTTGCACGAGGTGGTGATCCAGATCTGCTCGCGGGTAGGGACGAGGCGCCGGGTGACCGTGCTTTCGACGAGCTCATCCACGAGGTCGTGGAGCACCTTGACCGGATCCTTCCCCCGGAGCGCGGCAGGGGCGGAACGGAGCACGTAGCTCTCGCCGCCGAACGGCTCGAGCTGGAAGCCCAGGCGGGTGATCTCGTCCATGCGCTCCCGAAGGAGCACGGCGGCGCGACGGTCGAGGGTGAGCGTTTGGGGGACCAGCAGGGGCTGCGCTTCGATCGAGGACGCGCCACGGATGCCGCACAGGTACTCGTAAAGGATTCGCTCGTGGGCAACGTGCTGATCCATGATGATGAGCCCGCGGCGGGTCTCGGCGATGATGAACGTGAGCATCGCCTGGCCGATGACGCGAAGACCGTCGACGAGATCGCCGAACGGAAACCGCTCATTGGTGGGCGCGAGCTGGGTGGCGCCGGGTTCGGCGAAGGATTCGATCGGTGGCGCCGGCGGCTCGTAAGGGGAGGGCTGAAGCCCCGTTAGAACCGGCGCCTCCGGCCAAACGAGGGCCGCGGGCGGGGCGGCGGCTTCGAGCGCCGAGTTCGCGGCGGCGACGGCGCCAAAGGAGGGCATCATGCCGTGCTCCATCAAGGCCCCGCGCACGGCGGTACGGATCGCTTCGAACGCGGCGCCCTCGTGCTGGAACTTGACCTCGCTCTTGGTCGGGGAAACGTTGACGTCGATGCGGGCGGGATCGATCTCGAGATTGATGGCGAGGACGGGATGGCGCCGCTCGGGGGTGAGATCACGGTAGGCCTGATCGATGGCGGCGGTGAGGGTGCGGGTGCGCACCGGGCGGCCGTTCACGCAGAGGTACTGATAGGCACGGGTGGGCTTGGTGACGTGGGGCGGAGAGACAAACCCGGTGACGTGGATTCCGGCGACCTCGACGTCCACCTCGGCGAGGGAGCGGGCAAGCTCCCGGCTCCAGACGTTCGCGATCGCGTCCAGGGTGTCGCCGTCGCCGCTTGTTTCGAAGGCAGGCTGGCCGTTGTGGGTGAGCTTGATCGCGACGCCCGGGTACGCGATGGCGAGGCGGCCGCCGACGTCGAGGCAGGCGCCGAGCTCGCTGGTATCGCTCTTGAGGAATTTGAGCCGGGCGGGCGTGTTGTAGAAGAGCTCCTCCACGCTCACGGTGGTGCCGCGGGGGCCGCTCCCACCTGGTTCGGCGGTGATCTGGCCGCCTTCGGCCCGAAGGACGGTGCGCGCGCCATCTTCCCGGGCGGTGGCCAGAGTCATCCGGGAGACCGAAGCGATCGACGGCAGCGCCTCGCCGCGAAAACCGAGGGTGCGGACGGCGAGGAGGTCGTCGGCGACGGAAATCTTGGAGGTGGCGTGCCGCTCCATGGCGGGCAAGGCGTCGGCTTCGGCCATCCCGGAGCCGTTGTCGTCCACCCGAATCAGGGTGCGGCCGGAGTCGACGAGGTCGATGGTGATCCGTGTTGAGCCGGCGTCCAAGGCGTTCTCGAGGAGCTCCTTGACCGCTGCCGCCGGCCGCTCGACAACCTCGCCCGCCGCGATCTGGTTGACGACGTGGGCGTCCAGGAGGCGCACATGTCCGTCCGCAAACATCGACGGGACTTGATGCGCAATCGCCATCAATTCATTGTGGACGGATTTCTACGACCCCTGGATTCCGGCAATCACGAGCATTCAGACGAGGGCCATTGCCACTTCCGAGCAGAAGTGGCGCCCGGCGGGAGTCAGGCGCAGTCGTCCATCCGCCTCCTCACCCCAGCCGGCGCCAAGAACCCGCTCCAGCCCACTTGGATCTAGACCGACTGTGCCAACACATACCCCCTCGTTCAGCCGCAGGCCTAGCATGATCGCCTCCATCCGAAGCTCGGCGGGGCCTAGCAGCTCCTCCTCGTACCAGGCGTCGTCGCCGGCTTCCACCGCGCCGGCGTAGCGTGTGGGCAGCTTGAGGTTGGTATAGCGACGCCGGACCCCCTCGCTCTCCACGCAGCCGACCGCGCCGGGGCCGTAGCCTGCGTACTCGAGGCCGGTCCAGTAGGCCAGGTTGTGACGACAGGCACGGCCCGGTTTGGCGAAGTTCGAGATCTCGTACTGCTCGAAACCGGCTTCGGCCATTCGCTCCAAACAGGCGTCGTACATCTCGACCTGGGCGTCCTCGTCCGGCACGACGAGGTCGCCGGCCAGGTGCCGTTTGTAGAACGGTGTGTTCGGCTCGAGGGTCAGGCAGTAGAGGGAGAGGTGCTCGGGATTCAGACCTAGGGCGCGGTCGAGGTTGCGGTTCCATGCGTGCAGGCTCTGATCCGGAAGGGCGAACATCAGGTCCAGATTGAGGTTCTCAAAGCCGGCTCCTCGGGCAGCACCCACCGCACGCTCGATCTCGCCCACGCGGTGGATACGGCCCAGCGCGATGAGATCGGTATCGAGAAAGCTTTGGGCGCCGAGGGACACCCGGTTGAAGCCGGCCCTCCGCATCGATCCGAACTTGGATGCGTCGACGGTCCCGGGGTTCGCCTCGCTCGTGATCTCGCAATCCGGAAGCGGCGGGTGCGACCTCAAGACAGTCTCGAAGATCGCGAGAAGTTGCCCCTCGCCCAGAAATGTCGGCGTGCCCCCGCCGAAGAAGATGGTGGATGCGGGTCGCCCCCGCCAGGGCGACCGCTCGATTTCGGCGACGATCGCCGCGACCGTCCGCTCGACC
>DATGIR010000184.1:0-5728 GCA_035295605.1 Fimbriimonadaceae bacterium
TTCGACGCGCTCGACGAAGTTGTGGACGTGTGCCGCCAGACCCGGTGCACCGGAATCGTCGCAACCAATACGACGCTCGATCGGAGCATGCTCGCGTCGGTACCCGACGAAGAGGGTGGCCTATCCGGCGCTCCCCTCACGAGGAGGAGCGACGAGGTGCTTAAACATCTTGGGCGAACCTGCGGCAAGGAGATGATCCTGATCGGCGTGGGCGGAATCTTCACCGCCGGTGACGCGTATCGAAAGATCGTCCTTGGGGCGCACTTGGTCCAAGCGTATACGGGTTGGGTGTATGGTGGTCCGTCGATGATCCCTGGCGTGTTGCGGGGACTCGTGGATCGGATGAGCCGCGACGGGATCGACTCGCTAGATGAGCTTCGTGGTAGCGGGCTGTGATGTGTCGCGATGTAGTGTCCACAAAATCACTGGCATCAAAATCAACGACTTTAGATCCCGATGTTTGAGTGTTATGATTCGGGGCGGTCGGCGCCGCGATGTGTCGCGCCGACAGGGTTAGGAGAGCGCCCCCATGAACAACACTCGATTACTCTGGTTGCTTCCAGTCACTCTCGCCGTCGTGCTCGTTATCGGGTGCGGTGGCGGCGGCTCATCAGGTGGCGGAGGTGGCACGACAACCGGGACCACAACGACCGGCGGATCGACCGGGAGCACCGGCTCCGGCGGGCTCGCTTCGCCCACGCTGGCCACCCCGACGACGCTCAGCGGGCACATCTCGCTTTCGTGGACCACATCAGCGGGTGCCACCGCCTACAGAGTTTATCGCGGTACGAGTCCTGGAGCGGAGACGCTGCTGGCGAGCTCAGTCACGAACTCGTACGTTGACGCCGCGGCGTCGGCCGGCACGAACTATGTATACGAGGTCACCGCCACGCAGGCGGCTTCCGAGAGCGGCAGGTCGAACGAGGTCTCCTACGTCCTCACGAGCTTCCTCGTTACCGACCTGGGCGCGGCACCCGGAACTCCTGCCCACTCGTGGGTCAACGGAACCGGTCTTGCCGTGTTGGGGTACTCGGGAAGCAACGCGCAACTCCTTGATTTCAAGAACGGCGGGTTAACGTCTGCATTCAACGCCTCGTATTCGGGGGTCGCGGTCAGCGACGATGGGACCGTGGCTGCCTGTACAAGCGGAGGAAGCTACGTATGGTTCAAGCCCAACGCCTATGCGACGCCCATTTCGGTCTGGGGCGGCACGGCGGTTCGACACACACTCGTGGGCATAACCAATAGCGACAATGTGCTGTACGATCACTTCGATCAAAACCTGGGTGGCGGCTGGCATGTATACAGCACCCAGACGGCAAGCGACGCGTACACGATGGAGGATATGGATCCCGTTTACCTAAGCGACTGGGGCGCAATCGGTACCTCGGCGACGCTGAAGGGCCCCGCGGTGTATCGATCCGGCAGCGAGGGCGCGGCCAACATTCCCGCCGGCTCGACCGCTGAAGGAATCAACAACAACGGAGATCTTCTCGCCGAAGATACGGTCCACCAAACCACATTCATCCAGGGCGGACCGATTGGCAGCCGAACAATCAACAACTTTGACGTCACCGCGGTGGCGGGTGGCCAGCGGATCAGCGATGCGGGCTACGTCATCGGAAAGTCAAATGGGGTTTGGGCCATCTACGATCCGGCGACCCGCTCGGTCCTCCCCGCGGGCGCGGTGGGGCCGTACTCCGTAACTGGCTTGCTGGCGATCAATAGGAACGGTCAAGCTCTCGCTATGGGGACCCTCGCCGGATCCTTGCACTTTCTCCGGATCACGCCCGGAGATGCCGGATTCCTGGTTGTCCGGAAGCCGTAGCGGTCGGCCGTCTTAGGTCGTAGCTAGCTAGCCGCCTGAAAACAGGTGGTAGACGAAGTAGCCGGCCGCGATGAACCCGTAGGCGGCGATGACCACGCGCAGCTTTTCGGAATCGATTCGCTGGGATAAGCGGGCCATCGCGTATCCGCCCAGGATCGAGCCCACGATCATCGGCGCCGCAATGCTCCAGTCGATTCGGGGGTGGTTGGCTCCCTTTCCGGGGAGGACGAACACGAGGGTGGCCATGAAGTTGATGATCAACCCTAGCCAGTTCTTCAGCGCGTTGTACTCGTGGATATCTCCTTCCACATAGAGGGAGAAGGCGGCAAGCATCATGATGCCCATCCCGGCGCCGAAGTAGCCGCCGTACATGGCAACGAAGAACTGCAGCACGAACCCAACCGCGTGAGGAACGCCCTCGTGCTTTCGGCCGGCCCAAGCTTTGATCCGCGGTTGGAGCGTGAGCAGCGTTGCCGCGAAGAGGATAAGGATGGGGACGAGGACGTCGAAGAGGTGTGGGCTCGTTACCGTCAGCATCCACGCGCCGAGCGTGGAGCCCAGCAGCGTCGAGAATATCAGTGCGCGCAGGTGGTGCTTGGTCTTCGCCAGCAAGTTTGAATAGCCGAACGCCCCCGCCAGCGAGCCCGGCCAAAGCGATGAGGTGTTCGTCATGTTCGCCGCCACGCTGGGCATGCCGAAGCCGACGCGTAACACAGGGAACGAGACAAGCGAGCCGCCGCCGGCTACCGCATTGATCGCCGACGAAACCGCGCCGACAATGCCGGCGAGCAGGGCGGTGCCAAGCGTCACGAAGCGTTGATCTGGGAGAGAACGCTGGCCATTTCGACGGCGGCCGAGGCCGCCTCGCGACCCTTGTTGCCCATCTTGATTCCTGAGCGGTCCAGCGCCTGCTCCTGGGTATCCGGGGTCAAGACGCCCCAAGCGATGGGAACCCCGAACTCCCGCTGGAGGCCCATGAGGGCTCCAGCGACGTCGCCCGAGAGGAGGCGCCCGTGCTGGGTCTGCCCCATCAGGATGCAGCCGAGCGCGACGATGGCATCCGGCTTCTTCTTGGCGCTCAGCAGGGCGCGGATAGCAACCGGCAATTCCCAGGTACCCGGCACTCGGACGACGGTGATGTCTTTTGCGCCGTAGCGGCTCAACTCATCGAGGGCGCCTTCGAGAAGCTCTTTGGTGACGAGCTCGTTCCACCGGGACACGACAACGACGAAGCGGCGCCCGGCCGCTTCCATCGCGCCATCGATCCTACGCACGGTTTGCTCCGCCATGTCCGGTTAGTATGGGCTCAGCCCTTGGCGAGATAGCTCAGGACCTCGGCTTCGAACTTCGGAGCCGTGGCCTTCAGGTAGCCCGACCACGCCTGAATCACCTTGCCCTTCTCGAGCAAATAGAACTGTGGCGTCGCACGGATTCCGGCTTGATCGAACCCGGCTTCGCTCGTCCGATAGAGGGGCAGCTTCCCGACTTTGACCGCGGCGCTGTCCAGAGCGACCGCCACGACCGGCGTCTTCGCTTCGAGTCGATTCAGGGATTTCAGGAGCCCATCGGGAATCGGATCGTCCACAAAAGCGACGAGCACCCTCGGTTGATCGGCAAGCTTGGCGAGGGTCGTGGACTTGGCTCCGTGCAGCTTCACGGCTGGCACGTCGGACGTCCCGAGCAAAATGTCCGGCGGCATGTCGAACGCGAATGCGGAGAAGCCGATTGGTGGGTTCGTGTTGAAGTTAGACGCGATCGCCTGGGCGCCGAACTTGAAATTGGAGAACTCGACGATCTCATGCTTTAACTTGCCGGTCGCTCCCTTCGCCGCGTCGTACCGCAGCAGCCGTCCGTCAGTTCCGAAGTCGCCGGTGATCACGGTGTCGCCCTGCGACGTGTGGATCGTGAGGACCAATTGGTCCACGTCACCTTTCTTCGAATAGGTGGTGTTGGTTAACGACGCCTGGAACGGCGTGGTACCAGCGACGAGCGGGTAGGGAAAGCCGTAGGGAACGGTGAGGCGGCCACCTGGGTAAGGGCGGGCTATCGTCGGCAAGCGGTCGTAAGTGGCGTCGTTGGGCAGAATATCGATCCCCATCTCGCCGTCCGTCACGAAACGATACTTTTCCGAACCGACGGTGGACTGCCAGTCGGCCTTCGTGCCGGGGCTGCTGCCATGCCGGACGGTTATTTCGCCTTTGCCGGCGCCGTGCCAGCCGGAAAGGGAGCAATCCGCGGAAAGGGCAGGATGAGCGGCGATGAACGCCTGAAATCGCTTGGTGACCTCGCCGGCCGGTGACGGCGGTCCGGCTAGGAGGAGGAGGGTGTGCAGGATCAACTTAATCTAATAATGGCCGTATTTCTGCCAGGGCACAGGCGAGGACAACCTGAGAATCTTGGGTGGCATCGAGGATCCGCCAGCGACCGGGTTCGGCCCTTGCCAGCCGTAAGAATCCATCCCGTACGCGCCGATGAAATTCGGCCGGCTCGCGGTCGAGCCGATTCATTTCCGCGAGCCGTGAGAGTCCGATCTCGGGCGGGATATCCAGAAGCAGCGTCCGATCCGGGACGAGCCCGCCGGTGGCAATGGCATTCGCCTGGCGCACGAAGGGCTCGTCGAGCCCGCGGACAAGACCCTGATAAACGAGCGTGGAGTCCGCATAGCGGTCGCAGAGGACGAGCTCCCCGCGCTCGAGCGCGGGCGCCACGATGCGTTGGCAGTGGTTGGCGCGGTCAGCCAGGAACAGAAAGAGCTCGCTGACGGGTGGTACATCCCCGGCATCGAGTAGGAGCTTACGGACCGCCGCGCCAAATTCGCCGGCGCCCGGCTCACGGGTAACGATAACTTGGCGGCCCTCGTCGCGCAGCGCTTCGGCGGCGCCGGCGATCGCGGTCGACTTTCCCGCGCCTTCGCCACCCTCGAAGGTCACGAACAGGCCGCGCCGGGACACGGCCCATGTTGGCACAATAGGTTTAGTCCCCAGGATTTCAGGTTGAAAGGTTTCTAGGTTGGTGAGGCGTGGTTGAGGAACTGACGGCGATACTTGGCGCGGGCCGAGTGTTGACCGGGGTTGCGGCTGAGCGCGGGTACGACTGCGACGCCTACACCGTGGACCGAAGCCGGCCGGCCGCGGTCGTGCTTCCGGAGACGACCGACGAGGTCGCCGCCGTCGTGCGGTGGTGCAACCGGACTCGAACGCCCTTCACTGCGCGGGGCGCCGGAACTGGACTGAGCGGCGGTGCACTGCCGGCGCTCGGCGGAGTCGTCATCTCGACGAAGCGAATGACCCGGATTCTCAATGTCGAACTCGAGAACCGATGCCTTACCGCGCAGGCCGGCGCCACCAACAAGTCGTTGAGCGACGCCGTCGAGCAGTACGGCTTACACTTTGCCCCCGATCCCAGCAGCGCCACCGTCTCCACGCTCGGCGGCAACATCGCGGAGAACTCGGGCGGGCCGCACACGCTCAAGTACGGCGTGACCGCCGGGCACATACGCTCGGTGCGAATGGTCGACCCGAGCGGCGAAATCCTCGAGTTGGGAAGCGCCGTACCCGGGGCGCCGGGGCTCGACTTCCTTGGTCTAGTGGTCGGCGGCGAGGGGACGCTCGGAGTGGTCACCGAGGCCACCGTGAATTTGGCCCCTCTCCCGACGTTGGTCGCGACCTCGCTCGTCGCCTTCGGGAGCGTGCAAGCTGCCACCAAGACCGTTGCAGCAATCATCGCGGACGGGGTGATTCCGGCCGCGCTCGAATTGATCGACAAGGGCATTCTCACCGCGATCACCGCCGCGTTCGGAATGACCTTCCCGCCCGGTTCGGAGGCGCTGTTGTTGGTCGAGTGCGACGGCCCCGACGCCAACGAGGAGATGGAGCGGGCCAAAACTCTCTGCGCCGAAAA
>DATGIR010000185.1:0-4770 GCA_035295605.1 Fimbriimonadaceae bacterium
CCGCGCTCGTCATCGCGGTCGCGGCCATCGGGTGCGGCGGCGGGACCGGCGGGAAGGGCGGCCTAACCTCCACTTCCGGAACCGGCACATCCACCACTGGCTCCTCAACCACTTCCTCCAGCTCCACTGGATCGACGACGAGCACGAGCGGCACCGGCACGACGGGCACAACCGGAACCACCGGGGGCACCCCCCTCGTCGCCTTCGAGCGCCAGATCAGCGGCGGCGCTACCCAGATCTGCACGATGAATCCGGACGGCTCCAACCAGACCGACATCACCCCCACCGCCGGCTACGACATCAACCCCGCCGTGAGTCCGGATGGCTCCAAGATCGCCGTCTCCGGCCAGGTCCTGCCCGGAATGCAGATCCTGATCATGAACGCGGACGGCTCGAACTCCGTCCCGCTCACGTCGTTCGGGGCCAACAGCCCGGCATTCAGCCCGGACGGAACCAAGCTCCTTTTCACCACCGCTGCCACCGGCCACAACCAGGTCTGGATCATGAACATCGACGGCTCCGCTCAAACCCAGCTCACACCGGAGGACGGCTCGACCAACAACAATCCCTGCTTCAGCCCGGACGGAACCAAGATCGTCTTCGACTCGAACCGTGCCGGCGGCGACACCATCTTCGTGATGAACGCCGATGGCTCCAACGTGGTCCAGCTACCCTCCGGCACCCCGAGCTTCCTGCCAAGTTGGGGCGGCAACCTCATCGCGTTCGAGTCGACCCAGGAGGGGTTCCACGCGATCTACACGATTAAGCCGGATGGAACGGGCCTCAACCGCCTCACCGGCAACCCATCCGGCGACTTCGAGCCCTGCTTTTCGCGCGACGGAACCAAGATCTACTTCCGAAGCAACCGGAACAATCACCCCCAGATCTACTCGATGAACCCGGACGGATCGAGTGCGGTGCGCCTCACGAACAACAGCGCGTCCACCTCCGACTCTAAGCCGGGGTTCGGCTAGGCTGCGACCGAAAAGTGCCCGTCAGCTCGGGTCAGGGCCGGCCAGTTTCTCGAGTAGCTGCCGGGCACAGATGAGAAAGAAGCTATTCTTGTCCGCGTCCTTCGAGGCCGCTGCGACCGCCTTGCGTAGCGGTGCTACGCATGCCGGGTTCGGGTGACGCTCGAAGTAGCCGACCGCATTTTGCCGGTTGTCCGGTTCGAGCAGAGCAGCCAGCTCGGCATCGACCGCTTCGGGCTTCGTGCACTCGCCGTAACCCGCCAACGCGATGAAGCGAGTCTTCGAATCGTTGTAAGCAGCCCGCAAGGCGTCCATCGCCGCGGGTGTGGCCACTCGGCCCAATACGATCGCCGCTTGGGTTTGGACCGGTCCTTCGCGAATAGCTTCTATCAGTCCAGGTACGGCGGCCGCTCCGATTTGCTGCAGCGCGCCGAGGGGAACTTCGTCCTGGTCGTCGCCCCCGAGTTGCACATTCATGATCCGGGCGCCGAGGTTTTTGATTAGGACCGGTATCGCTCGTGGCTCGCGAAGCTCGCCGAGGCTGTACCAGGCCCCGCGATTCAGGTCCTTGTCGCCCGAGTCTGCGGCGACCAAGAGGTCGTCGACAACCCGCTTGTCGCCGAACGCGCCAAGGTTGAACGCGGCTACGCCTTTGACGTCATCGAGTTGGTCGTGACGTAAGACGCCGAGAACCGGGTCGACCGCCCGCCGGTCGCCAATCTTGGCGAGGATCTCGATGCTATGAATCCGCGCCCACTTCTTGTGCGACGTGAGGGCTACGATGAGATACGGCACGGCGGGGGCGCCAACCTTCTCGAGCTCCTCGCATGCCGCGTCCGCGGGGGTGTGGGTCGGGAAGTCGTAGTAGTAGGACGGTCCCTCTAGCTGCTGCACCAGCTCTTGGATCCGAGCTTCCTGGGCTTGCAAAATGGCAAGCGCGGCAAGGAGGACAGGCATACCCTTGGGACGCGCCCTCCGCCCCGGCGGTAACCGAAGACGCGGCAATCCTGTATCCTTGCCTCGGACCGATGTTGCTCCACCTGGCCGCCGCGCTTGCCCTGATTCCCTCCGCATTGGACGACGATCCCGGCCACTCCCACCAGGGCTCCGCGTTCGATTCCGGCATGCGCACCCGGCCATGGCGCATCAAGGGCGTCGGCGAGGCTCCGTTCCCGATCACCAGCAAGAGTCGGGAGGTCCAAGCCTGGTTCAACCAGGGCAACGCTCTCCTCCACTCCTTCTGGTTCGAGGAGGCCGAGCGCACCTTCCGTTGGTGCCTCAAGCTCGATCCCGATTGCGCCATGGCTTACTGGGGTCTTGCCCGCAGCGGCTTCACTTGGTTCGAGGCCAGCCGAGGAAACCTCGACGACAAGCTGTTCGACCGCTACAAGGCGTTCCTCAAGGAGGCCGTCAAGCGCAAGAACCACGTCACCGAGCGCGAACGCGACTTCATCGAGGTCTGGGAGAAGGGGTTCGCCGACAAGGTCACAAATCGCGCCCAACGTCTCACCGAGCTCCTCAAGGCGCTTGTCGCCAAGTACCCCGACGACATCGAGGCGAAGGCCCTCCTCGGCCTCTTCGGCATTGGTCAGCTAAAACCCGCGGAGGACCAAGCCATCCTGGATCAGGTTCTGGCGAAGAACCCGCTCCACCCCGGCGCCCTCCACGCTTCCATCCACAACTGGGATGACAGCGACGCGGTCAAGGCCGTCCCGAGCAGTCGGCTGTACGGCAAAGCCGCTCCCGGCGTGGGCCACGCGCTCCACATGCCCGGCCACATCTTCAGCAAGGTCGGCATGTGGCACGAGGCCGCCATCGCCATGGACTCAGCGACCCGGACCGAGTTGCGCTATATGAACGACCGGCTCGCCCTCCCCTATGAGGATTGGGACTACGCCCATAACCGGAACTACCTCTGCTACATCCAGGAGCAGCTGGGCATGGTGGATGCATCCCTCCAGGGTGCCCGCGACCTTCTCGCCGCGCCCCGCGACCGCGACGTCCGCGGCTACGAGTTCCGGGCCGAGCGCGAGGGCTTCAAAGCCCTCCTCCGCGCCCTCATCAAGTTCGAACGGTGGGACGACATCCTGGCCGCCGGCGGCGTGCCGTGGACCGACGGCGACGACAACGACCGCCGCGAACGCCCCGTCGCCGAGCTCCTCGCGCTCACCGGACTGGGACGCCTGGCCGAGGCCCGCGGCCGGCTGAACAAGCTCAAGGCCGACAAATCGACCGATACCGGCTTGCTCTTCAAGGTCGCCGAGGCAAAGCTCCGGATCGCCGAGGGCGATACGCCCGGCGGCATCAAAGAGCTCCGGGACGCCGCCGAGAACGACTACTACGGTGGCGACCCGCCCAACCAGCCGTGGCCGGTCAAGCGTCTCATCGGCGACGCCTGCCTGGCTTCCGGCGATGCCAAGGGCGCCATCACCGCCTACGGCGAAGCCCTCAAGCGCGAACCGAACGACGGCTTTTCCCTCGCCGGTCTCACGAAGGCGTACCATCAGGTCGGCGACCAGGTTCATGCCGAACGGTTTGCCGGACGCCTCGCCTACGAGTGGTCGGACGCCGACCCAAACCTCAAGTGGCTCAAAGAAGCCCACTCGCTCGGCCTCAAGGTTAAGCCGGTCGCCGAGACGGTCTCCCCGGAGCGGCGATACGACCCCAACGCGTTGCGCAGTTTCGGACCGAGCAACTGGCGCCCTTTTCCCGCGCCCCGCTTAACCGTGACGGGGGCTGACGGCAAGTCAAGCGGCCTGGATGAATACCGGGGCAAGAACGTCATCCTCATCTTCTATCTCGGCGATTCCTGCGTCCACTGCGTGGAGCAACTCGAGACGATCAACCGCCGGATGAGCGACTTCGAGAAACGGAACACGGTCGTACTCGCCGCCTGCAGCGCCAAGCCGTCGAAGCTCCGGGAGTCCAAGGCGCTGGGCGATGTCCATATCACCCTGGTGAGCGACCGTAACCACGAGAGCGCCCGCCGCTTCGCCTCCTACGACGATTTCGAGAACCTCGAGCTCCACAGCACGATCCTCCTCGACTCGGCGGGCAACGTCCGCTGGAAGCGCACGGGCGGCGACCCGTTCTCGGATGTCGACTTCCTGCTCAAGCAGATCGACCACGTGAATGCGACGCCGCCTCGCTAGGGGGTTTCTAGGGCGGGAAGTTGAACGAAACGGTTGACCCATTCGTGGTGAAGTTGCCAATCGTCGGGTCGAATTCGTTCGCCGGGCTCAAGGTTTGCACCGTCCCGTCGGGCATCCTGAATTGGATCGACTGAAACGTCATCGCGATGTTTCCGAACAGCGTGTAGGGTCCGGTTCCCAACTCCGGGTAGCTGTCCGCCACCGGATCGAGGATCGTCTGGAACCCGAACGAGTTCGGCTTGATGGAGGGCGGCGTGCTGACGTTTTGGATCGTCAGGGTGATGTTCCCGGGTACGTCGAGCTTCGGGTGCTTCTTCTTTCCAAGCAACCCATTGAGGCCGAGGTCGGGTGGCAGAATCTTCACGCTGAAGAGCACTTGCGGTGCGTCCTCGATGTAGAAGTTCTGGTACAGCGCGGGCGAACCCGTGTTGCCGAAATTCGTGCCCGGAATCATCATCGAGTCGAAGATCGCGTTGTTCTGGCTGTTGAGCTCACCCTGAAGGAGGTCGGCGGTCCAACTCTCCTTGGTCGGGCTATGCCAGTCGGTCTTGACCACGTACACGCCGTCGATGAGTTGGTCGGTGCCGGTCGAAACCGAGCCCCATCCCATATTGACGACCCCCCCGTTGTAGTTCTGCCAAACGGTG
>DATGIR010000186.1:0-3737 GCA_035295605.1 Fimbriimonadaceae bacterium
TCTTCAACGTCCAAAATCAATACTTCGAGACCCTGCGCGCGTCCGAGCTCGAGAAGGTTTCCCGAACCGAGGTCGAACGCGCGCAAACCATCTTCGACCAGACCGAAGAGCAGGTGAAGGTCGGGAAAACCGCTGCCAAAGACGTGCTGCAGGCCAAAGCCGACCTGGCCAATGCCAAGGTCACCGAGCTCCAATCTCGGAACACTTCCGCCACCGATGCCGCCACCCTCAAGAGCCTCATCGGGCTTCCGAGCGGCGAGCCCCTCCCGGTGTTGCCGGCGTACCCGATGCCCGACACGAGCCTCGTTCCCAACGATCTGAACAAGGTTCTTGCCGACGGTATCGCCAACCGGCCTGACCTCCAGGCTCAGCGGGAGACCATCCGCTCCCTCCAGTTCACCGCGCGTTCCCTGTCCCTCCAGGCCGGCCTGACCGTGACTCTCGACGCGTCGTTCGGCGCGTCCTACTCACCCAACTACAACGAGAACCGGTTCCTCACCTTTACGATGACCTACCCGGTTTTCGACGGCGGCGCCAGTCGGGCCGCGGCGAGAGGCGCGAACTACAACGTCCGCTCCGCGCAGCAGACCCTGGAGCAGTCCGAGCGCGATGCCCGGGCCCAGATCGAATCCGCCTTTGTCCAGCTTCGGCAGAACGTGGAGCGGCTCGCCGCCGCCAAAGATGCGTACACGGCGGCGCTTGAAAACTACAACGCTGCGTCCGAGTCGCAGCGCCTCGGCGCCTCGACCATCATCGACGTGCTGACTGCCAACGTGAGCCTCGTGACGGCTGAGTCGAACCAAATCCAAGCCGTGTACGATTACTACATAAGCGAAGTTCAATTGAAGTTGGCCACCGGCGCGCCCCTCCTTGGGGAGCCCGTCGGAGATCGGCTGCCGCAGTACAAATGAAGAGGCGTCTCCCCCTCATCCTGATTTTCGTTGTCGCGCTGCTCGGCGTCTGCGCCTTCGTGTTCCGCGGGCACGACTCGAAGCACGAGGTCGAATACCACTACTCGAAGGTCGAGCGGGGGGATGTGTCCCAGTCGATCCAGGCCACCGGCCAACTAGTGGCCCTCACGAGCGTGGACGTCAAATCGAAGGCCGGCGGCATCGTCGTTTACCTTGCGGTGGACGAGGGCACGATCGTCAAGAAGGGGCAGCTCATCGCCCGAATCGACCCCGCCGACACGAAAGCGGTTTACGACCAAGCGGCGGCGGACTACACCAGCGCTGAGGCGAGGGTGAATCAAACCCAACAGGCGTACAAGCTCCAAGTCGACCAGAGTCATACCGACATCAGGTCCGCCGAGACCGACCTCGCCACCGCTCGGATCCGCCTCCGCCGGGCAGAGCTCCAAACGGGACGCCAGCCGGAGCTCTCCAATCTCAGCGTGGCGAACGCGCAAGCCGCCTACGACGAAGCCTACGTCGCGCTTCAAAAGCTCGATCAGGTGACGCTTCCCCAAACGCGCCGCGATGCGATGGGCGCCGTTACCCAAACCAAGAGCGCCCTCGCCACCGCCACGAGCCAGCGGGCTCGCGATGAGAAGCTCCTCGCCAAAGGCTACATCGCGCAGGCGGACTACGACCGGGACGCGACCGCCGAGGAGCAAGCCAAGCAGATCTACGAAACAGCCAAGCAACGCGCGAGCACGCTGGATGCTGAGCTCCAAACCACGCGCCGAGCCCAGGTGGCGACCGTCGCCCGGCTCAAATCGGCGCTCGACGAAGCCAAGGCCCAGCTCACCGACAAGGACATCGCCGACGAGAACCTTCGGGAGGCGCGCAAGGCCGTCGACACGGCTCGGGTGAACTTGCAGAAGGCGCTCGATGCGCGGCGCAACGAGGCCGTCCGTCAGGCCGACATCAAGAGCGCCGTCGCCGCCACCAAACACAGTCAGGTCGCCGTCGACAACGCCAAAGTTCAACTGGACAGCACCACCGTGGTCGCGCCGCGGGACGGCGTGGTCACGCTCAAGTATCTGGAGGAAGGCACCATCATTCCGCCGGGGACGAGCACGTTCGCCCAGGGCACGAGCCTGGTCCAACTGAGCGACGTTCATCAGATGTTCGTGGACTGCACCGTCGACGAGGCGGATATCGCCGCCGTCCAAATCAATCAGAAGGTGAAGGTCACCACGGAGGCCTACAAGGACAAACCGGTTTGGGCCGTGGTCACCCGCGTCAGTCCGGCCGCGGTGACCCTGAACAACGTGACGACGGTGAAGGTCAGGGTCAAGCTCGAGGCCGATGCGCCCAAGAAGATCCGGCTCGTGCCCGGTATGAACGCCACGTGCGAGTTCATCACCATGAGTCGAACCAACGTGCTCAAGGTGCCGAGCCAGGCCATTCAAACAGAAGGGGACCAAACGTTCGTTTTGGTAAAGGGCGCCGACCCCAAGAAGCCGGAAAAGCGGCTGGTGAAGGTCGGCAAGAGCGGAAACGACGACGTAGAGATCCTTGAGGGACTCAAGGAAGGCGAAGAGGTCGTGACCGCCCAAATCGATGTAGAAGAAGCCAAGCGCATCCAGCAAGCCTTGCTGGACGCTCAGCAGGGAACGAGCGGACTCGCCGGGGGCAACCGCCAAAGTCGTAGCTTCGGCACCACCTCGAAGAAGTAGGCATGAACATCTTCGATCAGTTCGGTACCGCGCTCCGAGCCCTTGCGGCCAACAAGCTGCGCTCGATGCTGACGATGCTCGGGGTGGTCATCGGCATCGGCTCGGTCATCGCCATGATCGGCATCGGCGAAGGCACCAAGCGCGCCGCCCTCGCGAACATTCAGCGGATGGGGACGAACATGCTCATGGTTTGGCCGAACTGGCGCCGCGGCAACGTCAGCGGCTCGGAATCTTCGATCCCGACCCTCAAGGACGAAGATGTCCGCGCGATCCGTCGGAACGTTCCCCTTGCCACATTCGTGAGCGGAACCGTTGGAGCCTCCGCGAACCTCAAGTACAAGGACCACAACCACGTCAGCCGCCTCGTTGGCGGCGAGCCCCAAATCGCCATCATCCAGAACGCGACCCGGATGATCCAAGGCGGCTGGTTCACTCCCGAAGACGATGCGGTCTCCGCCAAGAAGTGCGTGCTCGGCTACGTCGCCTACCAGGAGCTCTTTGGAAACGAGAACGCGGTCGGCGCAAATATCCGTATCAAGAACGACACGTTCGAAGTGCTCGGCGTCATCGACTACAAAGGCGGTACAGGCATGTGGAATCCGGACGACCAGGTCTACGTTCCCCTCTCAACTGCTCGGCGCCGGCTGATGGGGCAGCACAACCTGGACGGCATCGTCATCCAGGCGTCGGATCCGGACCTTATGATCCTTGCGCAAAAGCAGGTGGAGGACACGCTGGATAAGACCCGGAAGAACAGTAGCAGCGAACCGCTTTTCCGCGTAATGAACCAGGGCGACGCTCTGGACCAGATGAAGACCCAGAACAATCTGCTGAGCATCCTCCTTGCCGGAATCGCCTCGGTGTCGCTCCTCGTCGGCGGCATCGGAATCATGAACATCATGCTCGTCAGCGTCACCGAACGCACGCGCGAAATCGGCTTGCGAAAGGCGATCGGCGCCCGCCGCGAGACGATCCTGAGCCAATTTCTGCTCGAAAGCGTCGCAATGTGCTGTGTCGGCGGACTCATCGGAATCTTGGTAGGCGTTGGCGGCGTATTCATCGTGTCTCCGCTCCTCAAGGTGCCCGCCATCGTCAATGTTCAAGCCATCGTTCT
>DATGIR010000187.1:0-12245 GCA_035295605.1 Fimbriimonadaceae bacterium
GAACCGCCAGACTCAGAGATTGGGGCGCCGGCTCGACGATCAGGGCTGCGCCGTTCGGGATCGCCGTTCGGAGGCGCGGGGGGTCTTGGCCGACGTTCGGCGGCCCCTGCGGCGCGGCTTGGCCAAGCGCGGTCGCGAGCAGAAGGCTGAGCCAGCTCAATGGAAGTAACTCGCTCCGTTGATGTCGATGACCACCCCGCTCAAGTATGCCGCCTCGGGTCGAAGGAGAAAGGCGGACGCGGCGGCGCAATCCTCGGGGGACGCCATGCGGCGCAGAGGGATGGTGTCGAGAATCTCGGGGAGCCGGTTCTCCATGCCGTCTCGCACCATGGCGGTCTCCACCCAACCCGGCGCGATTCCGGCGACAAACACTCGGTTTGGGGCCAACTCCACGGCGAGGGCGCGCGTCAGGTTGATAAGCGCGGCCTTCGAGGCCGAGTAGAGCGATGCACCGGCTTCCCCGCGGAAACCGACCCGGCTCGCCACGTTCAGAATGCTGCCTCCCTCGCCCGACGCGAACGCTTTGGCTGCGATTCGACTCAGACGCACCGGCGCCTCCCAATTGATGCTGAAGTGGTCCGCAAGGTTGGCCTCGAACTCGTCGTCGGTGGCGTTCAGAAACGACAATGGCTTGTAAACCCCGGCGTTGTTGACCAGAGCGTCGATCGGCCCATCTTCAAGGGCGGCGCTCCAGAGGCTCGCGGCGGCGCCAGGCTCACGCAAGTTGGCACGATACACCCCAGCAGCGCCGGCGCCCAACTCCGCGGCGGTCGATTTGGCGGCGTCGGCGCTTTCGCTGCAATGCACGGCCACCCGCCAACCGTCTGCGGCGAGCCGAAGCGCTATCGCCCGGCCGATCCCTCGAGAAGAACCGGTGACGAGGACGCGGCCGGGGGGCATTCGGCTAGTTTACTGACCGCGTCCCCGATGCAGCCGACGGGTCAGCTTTGACCGTTCCAGAACTTATCGTGGTGGGCGACAGTGTCGTTGGGACCGACCAGGCTGTCGATCGTCGAGTACTTGATGTGGCCGTCCAGCCAGCCGACAATGACATGCTTCTTGTCGTAGCGGCCCCAAAGCTGGCCCTGGCTCCGAGCGTTCGGGAACGTCACGGTCGTGTCCCACTGCGACGGCGGGAAGATGCCGGCATAGCCGAAGTCCCCGGTGATCACTTGCCCCGACTGGTAGTCGACGAGATCTTTCGACGTCGATTCGGCGAACTGGACGGTTTGGGCCACGTTGGGCAGGCTCGTCTCCGAAACTCCTGAGTAGTAGAAGCCGAGACCATTGGGGTTCGCCGGATCCGGGACGAAGTTATTGAGGTAGGTCAGGTTGTAGCCGTAGCTCGGGCTCTCCCCCAGGATGTAGTAGTGAAACATGTTGTTGGGGTCGAAGCGGCCATGGGTGCCGTCGCTTAGCGATGGATCGTCGTCGGTGTCCATCAGGTCGATGTAAATCTTCTCGTTCTTGGTGTACGGCAGGAGCTGGACGTCCCAATAGTAGAAGCCGAAGGTGCTCGGAAGGTGTAGGTCCGTCGGATCGAAGTAGAACATCGGCACGGTGACGTCGTCGTTGTCGTTCGCATACATCACGCCGGCGAGGGCGATCTGCTTGACGTTGCTCACGCCGTTCGACTTCTTGGCCTGGGACTTAGCCTGAGCGAAAACCGGGAAGAGGATGGCGGCTAGGATGGCGATGATCGCGATCACGACGAGAAGCTCGATGAGGGTGAATCCGGCGGGCGTACGGGACATACCTCAAGTTTGCAAAACGGTCTAACCAGATCGCTTTGCATTTCTGATGATTGCCCCTCCACAACGCGGAATCGGTCTCGGCTACATCCCGACGCCTGCGTACCGCTTGAGGCCTGAGCGCCAGAGCAGCTTCCCCACGCCGTACATGAGCAGGATCCAGAAGAGCTGGATGCCGACCACGTGCCATGCATCGCCGGCGGTCACCCGCCCGACCAAGATGTCGCTGGGCGCGCCGACGGTGTAGTAGAACGGCATGGCCCGTGGGATCGCGCCCAGCCATCCCGGCAACAGAGCGATGGGAAACATCGTGCCCGAGAGGAGGGTCTGCGGAATGTAATAGAGCTCAAAGACCGAGTAGACCTCCTGGGTGAAGAACGCGATCGCGGACATGCCCATCACGAAGGTGAAACTCACGAGGTGACCACAGATCGCTGCCAGGAAGAAGGCGGCGGTGACGTGGAATGTGGCGCCGGCGAGGTAGTGCTTAAAGCCAAAGCCGATCACCAGAAGGAACGGGAGAAAGAGGACCGGCCGGATGCACCGCCAGGAGAGACTCCGCAAGAAGCTGAACTGATAGTACGAGATCGGGCGAAGCAGGGCGGTGGAGAATTGCCCCTCCTTGATCTCCATCGCGATCTCCCACATGATGTGGCTCGTGATGAAGCAGTTGAGCAGCAGCATTGAAAGGTAGTAGGTGACCATTTGGTTCACCGTGAACCCGCCCACGCTGCCTCCGTTGGTTCGCGCCGCGGCGATCCAGACAACGGGCAGGGTCACCGCTGTGGTCACGTCGGTGAGAACCCAAATGATCCCGGACGAGCGGTAGGCGATCCCGTCCTGAAACCAGATGCTGAAGACGGCACGCCACTTTCTCAGGGTCGCCGCGTTCACAAGATTAGGTTACTTCGCGTCGATCTTCGGGACGATGCTGAGCGAACCATCGACTTCAAGAACCGCCAGTTGGGCCTCCGAGGGGTCGCGGAGGCCATGACCCCGGAGGGCCGCCATGAGCTCCTCCTCCGTGAGGTACTGCCTCTTTAATCGCGTTCGAAGCACTCGCCCGTTGCTCAGGACGACGGTCGGGGATCCAACCAGCAGACGCCCGGCTCGCGGGCTGCGGGCCACGAACCACGTGATAGCGGCGGCGGTTAGGATCAGCGTGCCGGATGCGGCGATGCCGACGGCAAGGTCTCCCTTCCCCTCCGTCATCGCGTTCTGAACCGCGTTCGCCAACGCAACGATCATGGCCAGGTCGTAGACGTTCATTTGCGCCGCGCTCCGCTTGCCAAGAAGCCTGATCGCGACGATGAGAAAAACGAGCACGATCAACGGCTTGGCCACGAAGACGGACAGATTCACGAGATCGTGGATCATTGGATTCGCAACGCCTTGAAGCGGTGCCTGGTCCGGAGCACCGTCGAGTCAAGCGGAACCACGCTGATCGAGCCGTCGATCTCCAGGACCGCCATCCGCGCCTCCTTGAAGCTCGCCATCCCGTGCTCGCGCAGGGCCGTCTTGAGCTGCTCGAGTGTAATTCCCTCTTTGGCCATATGGCTCGGTATCGGCTCCCCGTCGTTTAGAAGCAGCAAGGGTTCACCAACGAGGGCCCGCTCGACTCGCTTGGAGCGCCGGAGAATAACGTTGAGAACCCGGTTCGCAATGAGCAAAACCGTGGAGGCGATCAGACCACCCCCGAGCGAGTTGTCGTTGTTCATCATCGCGTTCTGCACGGCGTTTCCAAGCACGATGATGAGCACGAGATCGTAGATCGTCATCTGCCCGAGCTCGCGCTTGCCGAGGAGCCGCAGGCCGCCGATCAGAAAGGCGTAGATGACCAGCGTTTTGGCGGCGATGATGAGCGAGCCCTTCAAATCGGGGTGGTCGAAAACGTGCTGGATCCACTCGTTCATCGGGTCGAGACGAGTATGTTAGATTTGCGATGCCCCCGGCGAGCTTCTTTGGACACGTAGTCCTCAGCACCCTGCTGATCTACGTGTGGCTCATTCTGATGCTCCGGTTCGTGGGACGCCGCGAGCTTGCGCTGCTGACTCCGATCGACTTGCTCCTCATCGTGCTCCTAGGGAGCGCGGTCGAAACGTCGATGGTTGGTGCGAGCACCGAGCTTCCGATCGGCATCGTCTCGGCCCTAACCCTGTTCGTGGCAAACAGGCTCATCACGGCGCTCTTCGCGCGGTTCGCCTGGTTACGGAAAGCGGTCGGCGGACAGCCGGTATTAATCGTGCACGACGGAAAGATCGTTGAGAAGCAGGCCCGTCGGCTTGGGCTGTCGGACGAGGAAATCTTGGAGGCGCTCCACGAACGGGAGCAATGCCGAATCGAGGAGTGCCGGTTTGCGGTGTTCGAGCCCGACGGGGAAATCAACGCGGTGCCCTACAGCCGGAAGGTTCTGACCACCCAGTAGCCTTCACTCTCCCGGGAAGAAGGGCTCGGGATAGTGCTCGACGATCTCCGCTTCGATGTCCGCGGCGATTCGGCGAGCGAATTCGGCGAGAAGCTCTTCCGGCTCACTCTCCGCGTGCGTTCGGAGCTTGGCGACCACCGACTCTCGTAGGTCCGGCACCCACTCGACGACGTGAAATAGTCCATGGATTGCGCTCCGCCGTCCGATCCGACTCGGGGCGGCTAGGCACTCGATGAGCACGGGCCCGCCGTAAGTTTCCGATAGGTGCCCCCCGATCACCACGCCGGCCTTGAACACGGCCCGCGCGTAGTCGTCGGTCGCGTCCCAGATTAGGGCACGCATGGCGTCGACGGCCAGACGCTCTTCGGTCGCATCCCGGCAGTAGGCAGGCAGTTCCTCGAAGAGGTCGAGCACGCACCATTGCGCGATTCGGCGGTTGCGGTGGCTCGTGTTTCGAAGCACCTCGATCAGGGCTGGCCCGAAGAGCTTCGTGCCCGCGTGCTTCTCGATTTCGATCTGCGCGTCGTCGGCGATGTCGCGGTTCTCCGCGAAGAGTAGCTTCACCAACGCAAGGGGCTCGAGCTCCTCGATATGCCCACGAAAGCGCCCGGGGAGCCCGAGAACTTCATGGATCCCAAGAGCCTTGCGGAAGTACGGCTCCGCGGCGCTCCGCATGTTGTTAAGCATCTCGGCCTCGGTTTCTCCCCGAGCCTCCAGCCAGATCTGCTCGCAACGCCCGAACACGCCGTAAGGCCCACTCGCAACCTGTACCGACAGCCGCTCGCCATGCACTTCGAGGATTGCGGAGCCCCGCCAGTCGCTTGCAAGCACGTGATACTGGTGGCTAGTGGATGGCGGCGGCCAGCGAAGTTTCTTCCGGTGGTCGGGCTTGACCGGCGGCTCGGCGGGAAAGCCGGCGAGCCAGGTACGCAGTTCCAGCGCCAGCGCGTCTGCCTCGCTTCGCTCAACCTGAATGTGCCCGAGATGCCCGGCCGGATCGCTCATACTTCGCTCCAACAGGATATCGTAAGTTTCGGGTTCCCAGAGCACAAACGAAAAGGGCTCGCGCGTTGCGCAAGCCCTTTTCAGCTTCTCTTCGCCCCGATTACTCCGACGTATCGGAAGAGTTCTCGGTCTTCTTCGGCGCCGGCTTCGGTTTCATCACCCGGCGAGCGCCGACGAACCGGCGCGAGTAGTAGCCGTCGTTGAGGGAGTTAACCTGTACGTGGCCACCGCCGCTGCTGGCGTGGATGAATTTGCCGTTGCCGACATAGATGCCGACATGGTTCACGCGCGAGCTTCGGTTCGTATGGAAGAAGACGAGATCGCCCTGCTTTAGACCGGGCTTGTCAACCTTCGCGCCAACGTGGGATTGCTCTCGAGCCGTCCGCGGAAGCCTCACCCCATGCTTGCCGTATACCTGCACGGTCAGGCCGCTGCAGTCCGTCGCCGAGCGCGACGAGCTGCCGTAGCCGTATCGGGTGCCGCGATAGCTGAAGGCGGTGCGCAGCACCGCGCTCTCACCAATCTCGCTCGCGTCTACCGCCAATTCCGGCGTGTGGCCGTGGCGTCGATAGTGCGTGGCGTAATGCGTGGTCGAGTTGGATCGCCGTCGCCGCGAGGCGTAGGTCCGCTCGTGGGACACTTCCCGCTTGACCGGGCTTAGGAAGTCGCCCCGAACCCAGGCGACGGTGCCCTTCGGGAAGCGCAGCTTGTACCAGCCGTGCTCCCGGTCGAGGACGCGAGCCCTGGTGCCCTCGTCGACGGTCGTTACCTTCTCGGCATCCGTTCCCGGGCCTCGTCGCAAGGTGACGGAATCGCCGGTGATCTTCGCATAGCGGGTCTCGATTCGATGAATGGATCGCGAGGCGACCGAACGCGGAACATTAAGCTTCTGACCGGGCTGAATCCGAGTCCACCGGACGGACGGGTTTAGTTGGCGGAGAACCTTCTGGGGAATTCCGAGCTTCGCGGAGATTGACCAGTCGTTGTCGTCCTCACGGACTGTGTAGGTGCCGCCCCCGCGGGACTCGGTCTTGCGCACTGCCGGCTTCGAGGCAAGGGTTGCGGCGTGCGAGGTCGCGCTCTTCGGAATGACGATGTGCTGGCCCGGCTGGATCGAACCCCACTTTACATCCGGGTTCGCCAGGTGCAGGCTGTGCTCCGAGACGTGTAGCCGGTGAGCGATCGCCCAGTCGAAGTCGCCGTTGCGAACGACATATCCGCCGCTCGAAACGTGTGAGGGCTTCGCGGCGGTCGCGGAATCCGTTGGTATGTTTAGCTTCAGGCCGATGCGGAGAGAGTCCGCACTCTTAAGGTCATTTGCGACGAGAATCGCCCTTTGGCGAACGTGGAACTTCGCAGCAATGCCCGACAGGGTATCCCCGTCTTTGACCGTGTAGGTGGATGCGGACGACACGGCCGTTGCGAGGCTGACAACCAGCCACGCCGCTAACTTATTGGTCAAGATCTTTCCTCCTCCCGTGCCCTTACCTGGCACTTAGTCTCAGCTGAACCCGTTGCTCTCGCAAACTCCCCATTTTTGCGGGAAGGCCCAGTGACTTGACGTGCGGATACAGTACCAGCCTGACAACATTGCTGTCAACTGCCTCGCCCGTCGTTTGAACCTGCGGAGGCGCCTTTGCCTGACAGAATTATCAGGATATTTTCAGCTCGTCCCCACGGCTGCCGTGTCCCCATTTCGTGCGACGTGGAAGGCTGTTTTAGGGTCGCGAGTACACTCCGTCCGCCCGTGGTGAGCATCGTGATCGTGAACTGGAACACGCGTGAGCTGCTCCGGGCGTGTCTCGCGTCCATC
Organism: Fimbriimonadaceae bacterium; assembly: GCA_035295605.1. GTDB lineage: Bacteria > Armatimonadota > Fimbriimonadia > Fimbriimonadales > Fimbriimonadaceae > DAIDHV01. Next base: position 6,995 of record DATGIR010000187.1, read on the forward strand.
CGGCGCTTCCTATCACCGCTCGCGCCTGAGGTCATCGTAGTCGACAATTCCTCTTCGGATGAAAGCGCGGAAATGGTCCGCGCCGAGTTTCCCGACGTTAACCTGATTAATCCGGGCAAGAATCTGGGATACGCGGCGGGAAACAATCTTGGCATCGCCGCCGCCCACGGCGGGTTCATTCTCACGCTCAATCCGGATACCGAGTTCATCGACGACTCACTCGCCCGTGCGGTCGAGATCATGGATCGGGATCCCAGGGCGGCCGCCCTCGGGGCGAAGCAGATCGGCGTCGACGGAAGTATCCAACGCTCAGTTCGGGGATTCCCATCCGTCCTCGGCATCCTCGGCGACGTGACGGGGCTCGGCAAACGCTATCCCGGCTCCAAATTTGACTCGTACCGCCTTTCGGGCTTCGACTATGAGCGTGCACAAGAAGCGGCCCAGCCCATGGGGACGTTTCTCCTCTTCCGCCGGAGCGCGCTAGCCGACGTCGGCGATCCCGCCGCACCTTTCGATCCTCGCTTTCCGATCTTCTTCAACGAGGTCGACCTCTTATGCCGACTCAGCAGACATGGCTGGCACGCCCTCTACGCGCCCGACGTTCAGATTAAGCACTACGGCGGCGAGGGCACCAAGCAAGTGCGGAAGAGCATGATCTGGGAATCCCACCGCAGCCTGGTACGGTTCTTGTGGAAGCACCGCTCCGGTCCGCTCGCCGCGCTCGGTCTCTTTCCATTGGGGCTTCTCATCTACACGGCGGCGTTCGTTCGGGCCAAAGGCTATGACAGCGGGTTTAGAGCTTAGCGTCACGATCTGCAGTTGGAACACCTGCGCGGACACCCGGGCATGCCTTGACAGCCTGGGCGCCTTGCGCCAGGAGTGCGCGTTTGAAGTGATCGTCGTCGACAACGGTTCGACGGACGGGAGCGCCGACATGATTGCCGGCGAGTTCCCTTGGGTTCGTCTCATCCGGAGCGAGGTGAACCTCGGCTTCACGGGCGGCCACAATGCGTGTCTCGCCCAACGCGAAGGTCCTGACGCCCTCGTGTTGAACTCGGACACAGTCGTTCATGCAGGCGCGCTCCGCACCCTGGTCGACTACAGCCGTGCCCATCCGGAAGTGGGCATCATCGGGCCGAAGCTCCTGAATCCCAACGGATCCCTCCAATTCTCCTGCCGGAGATTCCCCAATCCGGTGGCAGCCTTGTTTCGCAACACCTTTGTGGGGCGGCTCTTTCCGAACAATCGCTGGACTCGGGACTACCTGATGGCGGATTGGACCCACGACGAGCCCCGGCAGGTTGATTGGGTTTCAGGTGCGGCGCTCTACGTTACGAAGCACGCGATCGAGACCGTCGGCGTGCTCGACGAGGCCTATTTCATGTACTGCGAGGACGTGGATTGGTGCTTTCGCGCCCATCGGGCGGGCCTCGACGTCACTTACCTACCGACGGCCGTGATTACGCACGCGATTGGAACTAGCAGCAGCAAGGCGGCAAACCGAATGATCGTGCGGTTTCACCGTTCGATGCTAAGGTTCTATCGCAAGAACATGGTGCCGACGCTTCCCCTGCCGGTCCGGCCGCTGGCGATCGCGTTCGCCGCTTCCGCCCTCTCCGGACGGGCGGGACTGTTCATCGCGAAGAACTGGCTCGACGCCCTCGTCCGTTGGGTGCGCCGATCGTGAAACAACCCGGGGGGACGGGCGCCCAGCGAATTCCGGCTTCCGTATGGCTTCTCGCGTCGACCGCGTTTCTCGCCCCGGTGATCGGGGGAAACCTGAACGTCGAAGCTGCCCAGCTCGCACCCGGAATCTGGCCCCTGCTCACGTCCCTGTTCGACGGCGTCGACACCCCGGGACTGGCTGACCTCGTCGTCGCCTTGGGCGCCTTGCTCTGCGTGATCGGGCTCGCGATGCGCCGCCGGGTCCTCCAGTTGCCGAGCAACCACGTGGCGGGAGGCGTGCTAGCTCTGGTCGGCATCATTACCGCATCGATCCTGGTTTCAAGTTTCAAGAACGTTTCCGTGGCGGCATGGTCCCACTGGCTCGCTTACGCGCTCGTCTTCTTCGCGGCTGCGTCGGCGGTGGGCCGCGTGCGCGGACCGGTGGTCGTTCTCGGGGCATTTGTCGGAGGCTGCACTCTGAGCTCGGTTCTGGCCATCCGCGAGTGGGGCTTGAATCGGGCCGTCGATCCCTCGTGGCGCGTCTTTGCGATCTGGAACAATCCGAACGCCCTCGCCGGCATCCTCGTGCTCGGTCTGGTGGTCAGCCTGGCCCTGCTCGTTACAACCGACAGTCGGCCCTCTTTAGCTTTCGGGCTCTGCTCTATCGCAATCGGCTTCGCGCTGTTCCTCACCCAATCTCGCGGGGGGCTCCTCGCCTCCGCGGTGGGCGTCGCGGTGCTCCTCATCGCGGTGGCATCGACTCGACAAGCGGGGCGAGCCATCGCCATCACCCGGCTGGGCGCAACGCTGGGAATCCTCGTGGCCCTCGTCGCGCTCGTCGCCCTGTCCAACCGTGCCGGCCAAGCCGGCCTCGGGTCGCGCCTCGCCGTGTCCAGCTCGGCAACCAGCCAGTCCACTGCATTCCGGATGAATCTTTGGAGGGGCGCGATCGGCTCGCTCTCGAAGCACCCCGTTGGAACGGGCATCGGCACCTATGCGTTCTACTCGGCCGAGAGCGGGCTCACCACCGAAACCCAGCTCGCGCACAACACGCCCCTTCAAATGGCGGTCGAGGCATCCGTACTCGCGCCTCTCGCGCTCGCGGCCGTCGTCATCCTTTGGATCTTCACGGTTCTCAGGGGTACCCGCCCCGAGCCAAATGCCGCAATCGTCCGCGCGTCGCTGGTTGCGGCGATCCTGGCCGCCTGTGTGGACGCGATGTTCGAGAGCAATCTGTATTACTTCGGCACCGGCGTCGCCGTCTTCCTCTTGCTTGGTCTGGGGCTTCAACTCGCCGCGGACGCCGTCGCGCCCGAGTTCAGCCCGCCGGTCATGCGGCGTTCGCTGACGGTCGGCGCGGCGGCGATCCTGGCCTTTCTCGCGATCTTTGCCTTCCGTGAAGTCGTCAAGTCGAACGCCCGATACGACCATGCGTCCAACCCAAACCCCGACTTCGGAACGCTCAAGGCGATTGCCGACGGCGACGGCGAGGCTCATTATCTGATCGGCCTGTACGACGGCACCCTCTCGACGGAGGGCCGGGTGGCCGAGTTCAAGCTGGCTGTACAGCTCGAACCCAGTTCGAAGCACTTCAAGCTCCTTGCCGACGCGTACGCGCACTCGAACAATCCAACCGGCGCGGATGCCGCGTACCGTGATGCGCTCTCCTTGGATCCGAATAACCTGGACCTCCTCACGCGACTGCTGAAGTTCGACCAGGGCAGCGGCCACCCGGACGACGCGATCGCAACCGCCAGGCGGCTTGTCGAGATCGAATCCAAGCCCTACTTCCGGATTCGAGCCCTATCGGAGATCGTCCCTCTGCAGACCGCCGACGCTCGGGTCTTTCTGGCGAGTCAAGGCACCGACAAACGTGACGTCGCCAGGCAGCTCATGGCGGCGACCCGGCTCTACCGGGAATTCGAGCGCACGAGCGTTCCGTACCTGCGCAAGTCGTGGCACGACTTTCCGACGGACCTTCCGATGGCGGGGGAAACCCAGGCGGGAGTAGTCGAAAAGCTTCAAACCGGCGCTTCGGTGGCCAAGAGCGCTGAGATCGCGGCCAGGAATGTGGGCCTCACCGCTGACGCGATCGAAGCCGCCGCCGCCGGGCGCGAACTTCAGGGCGCGCTCGACGAGTTCACGCGGGCGTTGGCGGGAAACAAGTAGGCCTTCACAATCTCCCGCGCGATCGGCGCGGCAACCGTTGCGCCGTGGCCCGCGCCTTCCACCAGGACGGCGATGGCGATCTTGGGATGATCGAGGGGGGCGAAACCCACGAACCAGCTATGGGTCTGCTCGTCCTTCGAGTGTTCGGCCGAGCCGGTCTTACCGGCCCAGTCGAGTCCGGGAATCTCGGCGACCTCCGCGGTCCCACCCGGCCCGACCACCATGTGAAGTCCCTCGATGAGCGTCGACCAGAAGCTGTCGGGCGCATCCACCCGGTGAGTCACCTCGGGCGAAACCGTAACCATGTCGGCCTTTGCGGTTCCCTTTGCGTGCACGAGATGCGGCCGGTACATCACGCCGCGGTTGGCGACCATCGCCACCACGTCCGCCATTTGAAGCGGTGAAACCGCCACGTATCCTTGCCCAACCGCGGTATTCGCGGTATCGCCCTCGAACCATTTCCCGAGCTCATGCTTCGCCTTATACTCTGGGTCCGGAACCACCCCGGACCTGACATCGTTGCGGACGTCCAAGCCGGCCGGCTCTCCCAGCCCCATCTCCCGCGCGGCTTTGGCTAGCGCATCGATCTTGACCCGCGTGCCCATCGTGCAGAAGTAGGTGTTGCATGACAGCTTCAGGGCCTTCAAGTACGAGGTTTGACCGTGGTGCCCGAGGCATTTGAGCCTCGCCTTTTTCATGTGGAAGGCGCCGTCGCAATACACAGTCGTGCTCGTATTGAAGATTCCGCTTTCCTGCATCGCGAGCGATGTGATGATCTTGAACGTCGATCCGGGCGCGTACGTCGGGGTGATGCAGCGGTTGATGAACGGATGGTTATCGTCCTCCGTCAGCTCGGCGTAGTCGATCTTGCTGATCCCGTGCTCGAACTTCTTGAGATCGTAGGTGGGGGTGCTCGCGAGGCACAGCACTTCACCGGTCGAGGGATCGATGGCGACGACGGCGCCGCGAACGACCGGATTCGGATTGTTCTTGAGTTTAGCGGTCGCCAGAAGGTTCGCGGCGAGCGATTGAAGGTTCGAGTCGACGCTCAATTCGAGCTTGGTTCCCGGCGTCGGGCTGTCGCGCCATCCCACGACGCGGACGGGATGCTTTTTGGCGTCGACCTCGATCTCCTTGGTCCCGGCCTTTCCCATCAGGTCCGGCTCGTAGAACCACTCGAGTCCATCCTTTCCCACGTACTCGGGCGGAGTTCGCCCCAGCTTCGCGAACCGATCGTCGTCATCCTTGGTCCGTCCCCAGACGCGCCCCAACAGGTGCGTGAAGTCGGTCGTGTTCGTGTCGTACCGCATCGGCCGCATCTCGATCCCGATGCCCGGGAGATCGCTCCCCTCCTCGGCAATGCGCGCGCCCATCGCCTCGGAGGCCCCGACGAAGATGGGGGCCGGAAGCCGACGGT
>DATGIR010000188.1:0-3712 GCA_035295605.1 Fimbriimonadaceae bacterium
CACGGGGTTAGTCAGGCACTCGAAGGTGGCTGCGTAAGCGTGGTCGCGAAGCGCGGGAAGGGGTATGCGCTCGTCGCGGTTGCAGACAACGGAGTCGGCTTACCAAAGACCGGGTGGCGGCGGGACTCGGACCATGGGCTGGGGATATTGGCGCGGCAGCTCGAAGCGCTTTCCGGGGCCGGGAGCCGGCTTCGCGTTCTGAGACGCCCCGTGCGCGGGACGCTCGCGGTGATGCGGATTCCGTCAGGAGGAGCGGTATGAAGATGAGAGCGCTCATCGTGGACGACGAGGCATTGGCGCGTGAGCTCCTCCGAGGGATGCTCGAGCACGAGGGCGTCGACGTGGTCGGCGAGGCGGCGGACGCGGAGGGTGGAGTCGACTTGGCCGAGGAGCTGAGCCCGGACGTCGTCTTCCTCGATATCCGAATGCCTGGGATCTCCGGAGTTGAGGCGGCAAGCATGTTCAATCAACTGGAGCCGGCGCCGCTCGTCATCCTGGTAACCGGTTACAGCGACCACGCGGTCGAGGCGTTTGGGCGGTCGGTCATGGACTACGTGCTCAAACCGGTTGCACCGGAGCGAATCTCGGCGGCGCTCGACAAGGCGAGAAGGCAGCTTGCCCTGATGCGGAAAGCGAAGCGGGCCGACGGGGTCAAGCGGCCAGGACGCACCACCCTGGCACAGCGCTTGCCGATCAGGCTCAAGGGCGCGATCAAACTCGTCCCGGTTGAGAAGATTCTCTACGCCGTCACCTCGGGCAAGCACGTGATCGTGCGAACGCGAGAGGGGGAGATCCGCACCACCTACACCCTTACGCAGCTCGAGGCTATCCTGCCATCTAACCTCATGCGGGTTCACGCATCTTGCATCGCGAATGTGGCGGCGATCGACGAAATCCTGCTTCTCGGCGAGCACACTTACGGGATTCGGATGATGACCGGCGAGGAATTACCCTTGGGGCGCGTCCAGTATCCGAGGCTTCAGGAACGCCTTGGCTTCCCGTCGGTGCAGCAGGCTGCTGGTTAGGCCGCTGTTCGAGCGAACAACCGGAAGGGAACCGGGGCCAGGGGGTAATCCCCTCGCCTACAGACAGTCGCTGACGGTGACTTTAAGCGGAGACCAGCCCGGTACGAGGCCGGCGGCGATGCGGTTAATCAGTTCCAGCGGCCGGCCGTCGCTACGGTTCATCAACGCGATTATCGTGAGCTCATGCTCGGGTACACGCAGGTAGTGGGTTCGGAAGCCAACGGTCGAGCCGGGGTGGTGGATCCGCGTGATTCCGCCGGCTTGGTCGATGAACCAACCAAAGCCGTAACCGGCCTCGTTGGGGGTCATCGCGAGGTTGAGCAAGTCCTTCGGAAGGACGCCACCCCAGGTTATCGCCTGATCCCACAGCAAGAGGTCATCGATGGATGAGTAGACGCCTCCGTCGCCGAGCGTCGCGCTCGTGATGTTTTGGTCGGTCCGGATGAAATCTCCTGACTTGCGGGGTGTGTAACCGAAAGCCCGATTTGAGACTTGGTTGACCCCGTCTTGAAAGAGCACGGTGCGTTTCATGCCGACCGGCTCAAAGAGGTGCTCGGCGAAGAAGCCTCGCAACGGTTGTCCGGACACCTGTTCGACGATGACGCCCAGGATTACGTAAGCCGAGTTGCTGTATTCGAACCTGGTTCCGGGCGGGAATCTAGGTTGGTCGAGCCGGCACAGGATTTGTAGAATGTCGCCATCCTGAAGTTGACCGCACTGACCTTCGGGAATGTGTTCCGCGTAGTCGGGCAGACCGGCGGTGTGATTGAGCAATTGGCGGATTGCGGCGTCGCTGCCGTAGGCAGGGAAGGCGGGGAAGAATTTGGAGAGGCGGCCTTCGAGACTCAGCCTTCCTTGGTGGACCAGGAGAAGGATGGCGGCGGCAGTGAACTGCTTCGTGACCGAAGCCAGCCGGAAGTTTGTAGTTGACGTCACGGGAGCCCCGCCTTCCAGATCCGCGAAGCCGACCGCGATTCGGATCGGGGGGTGGTCACCCTGGGCGACCAAGAGGCACAAGCCCGGCGCCGCCGGGTCACCCGGATAAAGCTCACGGACGAGTTCGCTCGTGAAGGCACGATCCCGCCGATTTGCCATCAGCGGGATTGTAACGGTTGGGCGCGACTCTAGGCAGCCACTCTTTCGCGAGCGAAGAGGCTCTTGAGGCGATCGGCGAAGCTGATGATCTCCGCTTCGTGCGAAACGGATTCGCCGAGCAGCTGGGCGGCGATTCGGTCCGTGTCCCGGGACGCCGGCGTATTGGGATCGACGAGCATCCACGGCTTCCGCTGGCGCACGCACTTCGCGGCCTTGGGATCGTTGCGCACGTGGCCGGCGTAGCCGAACGGTTTGCCGAGGAACTGCTGGGCGATCGAGCTGAGGCGTGCGAAGACGGCCTTGCCCTGCGCCTCGTCGTCGACCATGTTCATGAGGATCTTCACTTTGACTTTGGCGTCGCTCGTGCTGATCGCCTTTGCGGTCGCGTAGCCGTCGGTAAGGCTTGCCGGATCGGGCGAGACGACGACCAGAACCTCGTGGGCAGCGGTCAAGAATGCCATCACGTTGGCGTCGATGCCGGCGCCGGTGTCGAAGATCAGGAAGTCGGTGGACTTCTCGAGTTCGTTGATCTCGCGAAGGAAGGCGTCGCCGGCGCGGCCGGTTAGATTGATCATTGTTTCAATCCCGCTGCCACCGCCGACGAACCGGATTCCTCCGGGACCTTCCTCGATCACATCCGCGATCGACTTCGAGCCGGAGATGACCTCTTGCAGGGTTCCCTTGGGCTTGCAGCCGAGCATGACGTCGAGGTTGGCGAGGCCGATGTCGGCATCGAACACGGTGACGCGCTGGTCACGGCCCGCGAGGGCGATGGCGAGGTTGGCGCTCAGGCTGGTCTTACCGACGCCGCCTTTGCCGCTTGTAATCGCGATGACTTTCATTTATGCGGCCCTCCGGCCGAACAACCAGCTCCAGAAGGTTTGCCTGGGCTCCTCTTCAACGTCTTCCTCTTCCATGCCGTCGAGAAGCTGTGAGCGCTCCTCCATGGTCGTGGTGGCGCCCGGTCGCGTGATCGCCGCCCAATCGTAGGAACGGAGCGCTTCGGCGAGCTCGATGGGCGCCTCGTAGTGATTCCGCTCGTCGGTGCCGAGCGCGCGGAACAGGATTTCGTGCATCTGGTAGGGCAGCGTCTCTTCCTCCGTGGTGTACGGGCGAAGCAAGCAGCTCTCCAGGAGCGAGCCGAGGGCGTGCACCGCCTGTCGACCCGTGGGTATCTCGTTCTCGGCCTCGATTCGATACCCGCTGGGCGGGGGGACGACCGGCGCGAGCACGGGGCCCTCATCGCCAAAGAAAACGTTATCGGCGCAGACCCAGGCGTGGTTGCGGCCCGCGGTGCCCATCATGTCGACGGCCTCGGCGAGGGTTGCCACGACTTCGGCAGAGGCCACGATTCCGCGCGGTCCCTGAACGCGAAGCACACGGCCGAGGTTGTACACAGGGATCGGGGCAGTGACTATCCAGACGTAGCCACCCTCTTCGGTGAGGTCATGCACCGGGACGATGCCTGAGTGGCTGGTGCCGGCAGCGGCGCGGACGATGTGCGTCATCTCCAGGGACGGGCAGTCCGAGCGACGGCAGATCAGGCTGACCTGCCGGTCGAGGAGCGCATCGTAGGCATCGAACACAGCGGC
>DATGIR010000189.1:0-5168 GCA_035295605.1 Fimbriimonadaceae bacterium
TCCTTGCTCACGGCAAAGGCGCACGGATAAGTGAGCTTGTCGAGGAAATACGGGATCGGCTTCCGTATCTGGACCTTGAGCGTGTTGTCGTCGACCACGGTGATCCCGCTGACGCCGGTCGCCTTGCCTTGGCAACACTCAATGACGCCGACGATGTCATCCATGTACTCTTGGGCCGTCTCGGACTTTAGCGCCGGGTTGCACGCGCGCTCGATCGACCACTTGAAGTCTCCTGCCGTCAGCGGTTTGCCGTTGCTGAAGTTCACGCCCTTTCGAAGCTTGAACGTGTACGTCATCCCATCCTTCGAGATGTCCCACGACTCGGCGAGGTTTCCGACGACCTCGTTCTTCGGGTTCCACATGACGAGACCTTCGAACACCTGCTGGGTCAGGTCGATGGTGTCGCCATCCTGAACGAGGGCGGGGTCGACGTGGGTGGGATTCGTCACCAGCGAATAACGAAAGGTGCGCTCCTTTCCGGCCGAGGTCTTCTGAGAGAAGCCGCCCTTTCCGCATCCGGCGATCGCGAGCAGGAGGGCCAGCGAGGCAGCGACGAGCCAAGTTCGTGGCATAGAGCAGATTCTACGCTCAATCCACACGGGTACGCTTTAGATTCACTGCAGCGTCGCGGTGCGTCTGACTTTCTCGTGGACGGCAATTCTCATCTCATCAAAGCCTTGGTCGGCTTCGGCGCGTCCGGCGGTCTGTTCGTTCTCGCCTGCCTGCTCAGCGCGGGCCAGAACAAACCGACCGCGAAGACGCCCGCAAGCTTTGCAGTCGACGTCAAACCCGTCGTCGCCAAATACTGCCTTGGGTGCCACTCCGGGCCGCAGGCATCGGCGGGATTGGACCTTGCCGCCGCCTCACAATCCACCGATTTCGGTAAGACGCTGGAGATCTGGGGCAAGGTCTCGAGCCGCCTGACCCAGCACACGATGCCGCCGGCCGGGCGTCCGCAGCCCTCGGATACCGCCCGGCAGCGAATCGCCGAGTGGGTGGAGATGAAGTCCAACTCGCTCGTCAGGATCGGCAATCCGGGGCGAGTCACCCTCCGGCGCCTGAACCGGGCCGAGTACAACAACACGATTCGCGACCTCACCGGGCTCGACATCCATCCGGCCGACGACTTTCCATCCGACGACGTCGGCTACGGGTTCGACAATATTGGTGACGTCCTGTCCCTCTCGCCGCTCCTGATGGAGAAGTACATTGCCGCCGCCGAAAAAGTGGGAGACGCCCTCATCCAGGTTCCCCGGCCGTTCTACAAAAGGTACGACGCCTCCGGCATGTCGGCGGCGAAGGGCGCGAACAACCCGGACGCCGGCGGCCGTTTCTTCTTCACGAACGCGGAGTGCTTCCAGACAGTGACGGTGCCCGAGGGCGGCGGCTACCGGCTCGTCTGTTTTGCGGCCGGCGACCTTGCCGGGCCGGATCTGCCACACATGGCGGTCGACGTCGACGGAAGGCGAGTGGCTCAGTTCGACGTTGGGACGAAGCGTGACAAGCCTAAGCTCTACGAGGCGCCGATTTCACTGACCGCCGGCGAGCACAAGATCGGGGTCGCCTTTACGAACGATTACTACAACGTGAAGGACCCACCGGGCGCCCAGGATCGGAATCTGTGGCTGGGGTACCTGGAGCTTCGAGGATCCGCGCCGGTCCCCGTAACGCCAAGCCCCACCCAACTCCGGATCATTCCCTACGAGCCCACACCGGAGGCGGAGGCACGCGATGCGCGCACGTTCATCGGCCGGTTCGCCGCGCGCGCCTTCCGACGCCCGCCGACCGCCGATGACCTCGACCGGTTGATGAAAGTATTCGCCGCCGGCCGCGCCAACTCCTCATTCGACGCCGGAGTCAAGCTGGCGGTCGAGGCGATCCTCGCGTCGCCCACGTTTTTGTTCCGCGTCGAGCTCGACCCCAAGGCCGACGCCTCCGGTATCCGCGCGCTTAACGACTTCGAGCTAGCCTCTCGATTGAGCTACTTCATCTGGAGCAGTACGCCGGACGATGAGCTCGAGGGATTGGCAAAAGAGGGCAAGCTGCACGAGACCGCCGTGCTCAACGCCCAGGTGGCGCGGATGATCCAGGATCCGAAGTCGGCGGCGCTGGCCTCCAACTTTGCCGGCCAGTGGCTCCAGCTGCGCAAGCTCGCGATCGTCGACCCTGACCCCAAGCGCTTTCCCGGAATCGACAACGCCATGAAGCACGACATGGCGACCGAAACCGAGATGTTCTTCCAGTCGGTGCTCCGCGACAACCGGCCGATCACCGACTTCATCGACGGCAAGTACACGTATTTGAACGCCCGCCTCGCAGCCCTGTACGGGATCGAGGGCGTTTCCGGCGACAACTTCCAGCGGATTAAACTGACCGGTGAGCGCGGCGGCGTGATTACCCAAGCCAGCGTCTTGACCGTAACGAGCAATCCGACGCGCACGAGCCCGACCAAGCGGGGCAAGTGGGTACTGGAGCAGATTCTGGGAACACCACCTCCGCCGCCCCCTCCCGGCGTCGGCGTGATAAACGACGAGCAGCATCGAATCGATGCCACCACCCTCCGACAATTGATGGAGGAGCACCGGAAGAATCCGATGTGCGCGGCATGCCATGCCAAGATGGACCCGATCGGGTTCGGCCTTGAGAACTTCGACGCCGTCGGCCGATGGCGAACCAAAGACGGCAACTACCCGCTGGACACGACGGGAATCCTTCCCAGCGGCGCCAAGTTCAGCGGACCCAGCGAGCTCAAGCAGATACTCCTCAAGAATAAACCGGAATTTGCACGGGCTCTCACTGAAAAACTGCTGACCTATGCACTCGGCAGAGGGGTTGAAGCGTCTGATAAGTACGCGGTTGACGGTATCGTGAAGCAGGCTGTTGCCCAGAATTATCGATTCGCAAACCTTATCGCCGACGTCGTCGATAGTGATCCGTTCCGAAAGCGCGCCACCCAGACCACTCAATGAACACGCTCGACCGACGCACGCTGCTTAAGGGCATGGGCACCATGATGGCCCTCCCGATGCTCGAATCGATGATCCCGCTCACCGCGCTGGCCACCGCGCCAAAGGCGAGGACGCTGCGCTCGGCCTACTTCTTCGTCGTCAACGGGGTGGACATCGGCCACTGGACGCCGGCCGCCGAAGGCGCGCTCAAGGAGCTTCCCTACATCCTGGAGCCGTTGGCGGAGCTTAAAGGCTCGCTCAACGTTCTCACCGGCCTCACCCAATTCCACGCATTCGCAAACGGCGACGGTCCCGGCGACCACGCCCGCTCCTGCGCCTGCTGGCTCACCGGCGTTCAGCCGCGAAAGACGAGCGGCGCCGACATCCACAACGGCACGTCCGTCGACCAGGTCGCCGCCCAGCACATCGGCCACCTGACCAAGTTTGCGAGCTTGGAGTTAGGGTGCGAGCGCAGCGGCTTGGCCGGAGACTGCGACAGTGGCTACTCCTGCGCCTACAGCTCCAATATCTCCTGGCGCAACGAGACCACGCCGGTGGCGAAGGAAGTCAATCCTCGACTCGTTTTCGAGCGGCTTTTCGGCAATGGACAGCCGAGCGAGCAGGCCGAGAGCCTTGCCCGCCGCCAGATGCTCCAGAAGAGCATCCTCGACTTCGTCACCGACGATGCGGCGCGCCTGAAAGCCAGGCTGGGCTCGCGCGACCTCATGAAGATGGACGAGTACTTCACCGCGGTGCGCGAGATCGAGGAGCGACTGATCCGCTTTGAGAACAGCGGGGCCATGGCGATGATCGCCGGCGGGACCAAGCCGACCGGGATTCCGCAGGATTATGGCGAGCACATCCGGCTCATGTCGGACATGATGATCCTCGCCTTCCAGGCGGACCTCACCCGCACGTGCACGATGATGTACGCCAACGACGGCAGCAACCGCAGCTACGCCCAAATCGGGGTGCCAGAGGGGCACCATGACATGAGCCACCACGGCGGCGACCCGGTGAAGCTCGAGAAGAAGCGTAAGATCGACCGCTATCACGTCGAGCAGCTCGCCTACACCCTCAAGCGGATGGCGGAGATCAAGGAGCCGGAAGGCTCACTGTTGGATAACACGATGCTCGTCTACGGCGCGGGTATCAGCGACGGGAACGCCCACAATCACGACAACCTGCCGATCCTTATGGCGGGCAGCGCGGGCGGCACGATCAAGACCGGGCGCCACATCAAGTACCGCGACGGCACGCCGCTCACGAACCTGTATTTGGACATTCTCGAACGGATCGGAGCGAAGACCGACAAGCTCGGCGACAGCACGGGTCAGTTGGCTGGGATCTTCTAAAGATCGTTTTGGGGTTCGCGGTGTGATTCCGCAGGGATTTCACATCTTGCACGAAATCCTGCCGCTGCGTAAGTCGAGGAGTGTGTCCAACCGACGATGCAGGCCTAAGGTAACTTCCGGCAGTGGATCAAGCAGACTTCAGGTACCCCAACCCCGGCCAGGAACCCTCGGAGATGGGAACCGATCCGCGAACGGTCTTTGTCGCGATGCCGTTTAACGACACCCACTCGCCTGATCTGTGGGACGCTATCCAGGAAGCGGGCGGGAATTGTCTGTTGAACGTTGTCCGGGCAGACATGAGTAGAGCCCCAAACCTCATCTTGTCTGATATTTGGAAGGGCATTTCGATGGCCGGCATTATCGTTGTCGACTTGACTGGAAGCAACGCCAACGTTATGTACGAGGTTGGCTTCGCCCACGGACTGTCCAGGAAGCCGATACTGATTTGCGCGTCTAAGCCACATGAGGGGACCCCGAAGCTTCCGTTTGACCTCCAAGGATTTCGGTGCTTCTTCTTCGACATGTCGAATCGAGAAAGTCGAACGGCATTCATCGCGGAGCTGCAGAAGGTATTTGAGGAGGCCATATCAGGGGGGCAGCCGGTGGTTTTGGACTCGCATGAAAGCCGAACGCGAGCGCTGATTTTCGACCTGCAAACCCTGAGTCGCTACCCGCAATCACAACTTGAACGATCGTTTGTCTGGCTGCAAGCGAGCCTCTCCTCATTCGCGTTTACGCAGGCAGAGGTGGAGGCCGACGAGCTGCTGAAAATGGAGCGGTCGCTGCTGCTTGACCTCGCCGAGCGAGGCTGCCAAGTACGTTGCATCATCGCTCCGCTAAGGGTCATGACATTCCATGACAAGGA
>DATGIR010000190.1:0-5985 GCA_035295605.1 Fimbriimonadaceae bacterium
CCGAAGTTTTGTCGGTTCTCGGCGCGCAAGGGCTGACCACCCTTGCGATCACGAACACCCCTGACTCTCGCCTTCACGCCAACGCCGACCATACGGTGCTGCTGGATGTCGGCGTGGAGCGGTCGGTCGCGGCCACAAAAACGTACGCCGCCTCCTTGCTTGCCCTGTACCAGGTGGTGAGGGCCCTCGGGGCGCCGCTGCCGGATCCCGCGTCTTCACTGCCGAAGAACGGTTGGCTGGACGAGTGTGAAGCCGCCGCCACGGCCGACGCCATCGCCGTCGGCGGGCGTCACTCGGTCTTCACGCTCGCGCGCGGCTACTCCTATGCCAGTGCGATGGAGACGGCGCTGAAGTTGATGGAGTGCGCCCTGATCCCGGCCAAGGCGTTCTCATGGGCGGACTTCCAGCACGGCCCGACCGCGTTGGCGGTCGAGGGTAGCGCGGCGGTTACGTATGGCGCGGTGGGCGACGGCCTCGCCGAACGGGGTTGTCAGGTTCTGCGCGCCCCTACTCCGTCCACACGGGAGGAGCTTTCTCCAATTTCCGAAATCGTCTACGGGCAGTTCCTCGCGCTGCACGCCGCACGCCGGGCCGGCCTGGACCCGGATGCCCCCCCGAACCTGCGCAAGGTCACGGAGACGACGTAGGACGGGCGCCTGTGCCACTGGCTTCAGCCAGTGGCACACACGCGTGGTCAAAAGAAATCCAAGCAGTAGACGGGCGTTGGGGGCATCAGCGCCCGGAAACCGTCTACCGCCTTCGCCGACTTCACCCGCGCGTAGCCGTTCCTGATCACATCGTCGATGCTCGGCTGCCCTAGGAAGGCCTGCGTGAACGACCGGATGTCGAACTCGATGTCCGCGCTCTTGGCGCCGTCGACGATGACCATGCCGCCGGTCGAAGTGACCCGCCAGGGTCCGTTGTTCGCGGGCATGTCCGCATCCGTCACGCTGAACGTGAAGTCGACGGCGGCCGTCGCGGGGAGCAACGCAACCGCCTTCGGCACGTCGAGGACCCGGTACATCACCGGCTTGTCGCAGGAGATCTTCATGAGCTGGGAGCTCGCGAGATGCCAGTTGAAGAAGGGGCTGTCCGGCGGCTCATACCAGCACAAGCCTGACTTGTTCGCCGCGAGCGACCGCAAAAAGGTCATCATCGTCTCGTAGCCGCGGGGGGTGTTCCAAGCCAGCTCTGCCACATCCTGGTCCACGTGGAAGTCCACCTTGTGGGCGATGACGGCGTACCCTTCCACGGGATCGCCGGCGGCGTAGACGGTTTTCTCATATTGAAGGTCCGCCGCCTTCTTCTTTCGCCCGAACAGCCGGTCCCACATGATGTCGTCGCGACGCACGAGCCCGCTGCGGGTTTTTGCGAAAGCATTGTAGCAAGGCTTCACCTCGCCGTACTCCTCCCATTTCAACCGCCGAATCGGCAACTTAGGTTTCATCTTGGGCAGGTAGCTCTTCGGGCAGGAGAACTTGATCCGGTTTCCACAGACTTCGTAGCCGAACTGCCGGTACCAAGACTCGGCGAAAGGATACAGCGAGGCGACCACCTTGCCGCGCCGTTGCATGTCGTGCAGTGCCCACCGCATCATTTCGCTGCCCACACCGGTGTGCCGTCGATCGGGGACGACGCCGACCATCGCCAGGCCGCCGGTAGGTAGCACGGCAGCGCCTCGAAGGGTATCGAAGGTGAACTCGGCATAGAAGCCGGCGCAGACGTCGCCGTCCATCGCCACGATGTGGTGGCGAGTGCTCGGAAGCTCGTCCTCCGGCTCCGGCGGGCTCCCGTCACCGTACACCACCGTGAGGGCGCCGAACATGGCGGCGCGGTCAGCCGGTGCGTACGGCCGAAACTGGACGGGCATGCCAACAGGTTGGCTGAAATCTAGGAGAAGTTGCTATATCACCAATGGGTGTAGACCGTGTAGGTCACTTTGCGGACCTCGTTCGGTTTCAAGCGGACGGTGTACTTCATCGTGTTCGCATCTTCCTTCGTGAACGGCTCGCTCGTCTTTTCGATCGTCCAATCGCCGTAGTGCCGCTCGAGAAGCTCGACCGTTTCGGAGGTCGCCTTGCGGTTCCGAACTTCGATTTCGAACTGTTCGCGGAACTGGGTGCCGCCAAGCGCCTCGAAGTTCAGCCGTTTCCGATTCGCCACGATGTCGAACGCATTGCCCACCAGCAGCGAGACTTTTTCGTTCTTCGGCGTGTGCTGGATCGAGTCTTCGCCGAGGAGCTGCACGGATCCCGAGTTGTCCCGCTGGTAGATCCTGAACTTCCCCGCCGGGAGGGGAATGCCCAAGCCGGACTGCTCGTCGTTTACAAACTCAACGCGGACCTGAGGCTTGAGGTTGCCGCTGCCGATTTCCCCCTGGCTAGGATAGTAGACGCCGTAGTCGCGGAGCGAGTCGATAATCAAACGCTTCTTGAAGGGGACCTTCGCCGCCGAGAGCAGCGAGAGTTGCTTGATCTCCTTGTCCTTGATCGTCGCCGGCCGCTGGAGTGTGTAGAGGTGATACTCGAAGAGCTGCTGCTCCAGGAACCCGCCGCCTCCGGCGCCGGCGCGGGCGCCAAATGCCGCGTTGAGGTCAGTGCGCCGCACGTTAGGCGCGGTGTGGACGTCGCCTGCAAGGAGCTTGAGCTTCGCCTCCTTGAACGTGGCGCCGCAGGCATTGTTCAGGTTGACCCACCCTTGAAGTGCGGAGCTGTTCGACTCGCTATCGAGGGTCAGCACGTAGTTCGCCTCCCAGCGAATTCCGTTGGCGATGTAGCTCAGCTCGACGAGGTTTTCGCCGGCTCGGCGGCTCTCGAGGTCCCATACGAGGGTCGGAAGGCTGATCATCCCTTCCGGCATCGACATCACCTCGACCTCACCGACCGGATTGAGGATGTAGTGGCCGTCGTCGGTCTTGACAACCATTCCGTTGTAGGTCCAGTTGTTACCGCCCTCCTGATTCCCGGTGATGGCGGTTGGCGAGGAGACGAGCGTGCCTTCGAGCGTCTCTAGCTTGTCCGCGAAGTGGCGGATCAGGCGGATCTTCCCGCCAACCGACTTGTTGAGAATCGACTGAACGTTGACGAGATCGTACTGATAGTTCTGCTCCAGCACGTCGAAGCTCCCGGGTTCGGTGATGCTTCGGATTCCAACCGACGTGACGTCGATCATCGTGGGCACGTCGGTGATGGACACGCTCTGCCGGCCCTCCTTAAGCCGAACGTTTCGCAGCTCCTTCACCAGGCCAAACCCCTGGTTGTAGACGGTCACCTCAGGGTTGGTCGGCGCGTCCGTGTGGGTTTGAAGAGCGGATAGCGAAGCGGCAAGCAGAAATCCAAACATGGTCAAATGCTAGACGAACATGTCGAGCACCGGCTTCCAGTGGGTGCCTCAATTGCACGTCGCAATCGCCAGGTTCATCCGGTTAGGGGAGGTCCGCAGCTTCTTCGGGCCTATTCGTCGCCGCGAGCCTAAGAGTTCGCACCAGGGACCCCGTTGTTTGAAGCCCGAAGGGCAAGGTTAGGGGTCCCCCGCGAACTCTTGCGAGCGAAACCGCGACGTGTCAGACCGAAGAAGCTACGGACAAAGAACGGCGCACGATCAGCGAAGAGTCAGACCGACGGAGCGAGAAAGACCGAAGACGCACGGGTCGCTGACCCGTGGCACGGTTGTGGTGTTAGGAATCGCGGCGCCGGGGGGTACACCGCACTGGCTGAAGCCAGTGGCACAGGTGGTGGGGGCCGCGGGCGAGGGCACCCGCCCAAACTTCAAACCGCGGCTGCTGCGAGCTTTCCCAGACTGGCGAGCACCTTCTTCACGCCCGCCTTTGCCTGATCGTTTAACGTCACCAGCGGCAGGCGCACCGCCTCCGACCCGAGGCCGACCAGGCTCACCGCGTACTTGATCGGCACTGGACTTGGATTGGCGAACATCACCTTGAAGCAATCGCTCAACCGTCGGTGAATGGCCCGAGAGCGAACCGGATCGCGCTCGAACACCGCGATCATCTCCGCCAGCTCCGCTCCGACCACATGCGCGACTACGCTAACGAGCCCGTGACCGCCGAGGCTGAGGATTGGCAGCGTCAGACCGTCGTCACCGCTGTACACCCGGAAGCCTTCCGGCGCCAATCGACAAACGTCGCCGATCTGGCCAATCATGCCGCTCGCTTCCTTCACCGCCACGATGTTGGGCACCTCGGCAAGCCTCAGGAGGGTCGGGGTCTCAAGATTGATCGAACTGCGCGGCTGAATGTTGTAGAGCATCACCGGCAGCCCAGTCGCGCCGGCCATTGCGCGGAAGTGTGCCTCAAGACCCTCTTGCCCGGGCCGGTTGTAGTAGGGGTTCACGGCGAGGATCCCGTGGGCGCCGCGCTTCTCGGCGGCACGGCTCATCTCGATCGACTCGGCGGTGTTGTACGTGCCGGCGCCGAACACGATCGCCGCCCGGTCACCCACCGCCTCGAGGGAAACCTCGAGCAGCCGGAGCTTTTCTTCGTGGGTCAGCGTCGGCGCCTCGCCGGTGGTGCCGCAAATGATCAAGCCATCGTTCTTCTGATGGTCCACCAAGTGGGAAGCAAGGCGCGCGGCCTCGTCATAGTCGACCCCGCCTGCCGCATTGAACGGCGTGATCATCGCGGTGAGGAGCCGGCCCCACTCTTTTGGTCCGGAAAAAGCGCCCATGATGTCCGAAGTCTACAGGATGGACTCCGCGTGCACGGTTACAGTAGGGCGAGGATCGCCTTCACAACCTGGTCCGGGCTCATATTGGCGCTGTCTACGATATGGGCGTCGTGCGCCACCGTCAGCGGGCTGTCCTCTCTCGTGATGTCCCGGTGATCGCGCTCTTCCATGTCGTGCCGCACCCGCATGAAGTCCGCGGTAACCCCCTTCGCGGAGAACTCCTTGAGCCGCCGAGATGCCCGCTCCTCCAGGCTTGCCGTCAGGTAGATCTTCAGGTCCGCGTTGGGCGCGACCACGGTTGTCACATCCCGCCCTTCCAGGATCACCCCCCCTTGAGCCACGACTTCCTTCTGGCGCTGCACGAGCACCTTACGCACCCCGGAATCGGTGCTCAACTCACTGGCGAGCTGCCCGATAGCCTGAGTGCGAATCGCGTCCGTTACATCCTCGCCATCCAGAAGAACCCGCTGCGGTTCACCTGGTTCGAAGTCGATGCGGGTCGAGGGCCCGAGCGCGGCAACCTCGTCGCCGTCCAGGGGTCCAAGGTGCCTGCGTGTCGCCTTGAGCGCGAGCGCCCGGTACATCGCGCCCGTGTCGAGGTAGCGCAGCCCCAGCTCCTTGGCCAGCGCCTTCGCGACCGTGCTCTTCCCTGCCCCCGCGGGACCGTCGATCGCGATCACGACCCCGCGGTTAGACCCCACAGAGTCTCCTCAGTTCGTGTTCGAATTCGGGGAAGCTCGTGGAGATCGTGTCGGCCCCGTCGATGATGGTTTCACCTTCGGCAGCGAGCCCGGCTACGGCGAACGCCATTCCAATCCGATGGTCGCCGCCCGCGTCGATCCGCGTGCCGCGCAGTGGAGCGGGGCCCGTGATCGCCATGCCGTCCTCGAAGGTTTCGACCCTCGCTCCCATCGCCTTCAGCCCTTCCGCCATCTTTGCGATCCGGTCGGTTTCCTTAATCCGAAGCTCCTTTGCGCCACGAATGGTGCTCGTCCCTTCGAACTGAGTTGCCAGCACCGCCAGCACCGGGACCTCGTCGATAAGGCGCGGAACCAGCGCGCCGTCGATGGCAAACGGTCGCCGCCCAGAGTTCGCGCGATTGAACACCGAGATGCTTCCAGTGGGCTCATTCAACTGTGCCGGCTGTTCGACGACCTCGTAGTAGATTCCCGCCTGGTCGAATACGTCCAATATCCCGGACCGAGTGGGATTCAGCCCGACATCGGCGAGATCGACTCTGGCCCCGGGAACGATCGCTGCCGCGACCATCAAGAACGCCGCGCTGGAAAGGTCGCCTGGAATC
>DATGIR010000191.1:0-3612 GCA_035295605.1 Fimbriimonadaceae bacterium
CTTCGCATCCGCAAAGCGCCAGTTCAGGAAGCAACAGAGCCGCCTGCAAAGAAGCCGGCGAACGGGGTGCAATCCCCGGTACAAACGTCAGCTTTTGTGGCGGGATTGAAGGCATGATCCTCAAGTCAAATCCGTGGCAGAGCCACAACGGTGCTTCGCACCGGAAGAATATTGACACTCCACCCCTGACAGGGTGCTGCGTAGGAACCCAGGTTCCTTACAGCGAACCAACGGAAACCATGCGCGATACCAAGAAAACGGTTCCTTACAAGGAACCGCGCCAGTGAGGGACAAGTGAGCGCCAACGAAGACATTCCAACCCGAAGGTCATCGCGACTCAGAGGCCGTTCCCAGCGCACGCAGAGCGTCGGTACGAAGCTCACGCTTCAAGAAGAAACCGACGTACTGGCGGCCGCCGAGAGCGCGGGCATGGTGCCCAGCGAGTGGGTTCGCACCCTCATCATGCGTGAGCTCAAGACATCCTCAACAGCCGACGCGTTCCTCGCGGAAGTTCTTGGCGTGCGCTTGCTCCTCGTCAACGTTCTTCGGCCGCTCGCCGTCGGACAAAAACTGAGCGCCGAAGCCTTCGACAGGCTGCTCGATGACATCGGTGCCACCAAGTATGAGCTCGCCACGAAGTTGGTCACCGAGCGCAGGAGGTAGCCTTATGCCGAAGACGATCTGGGGACGCAAAGAGACGGTCATCTGGCCGCGACACATGCCGATCTACACCTACACGGTGGCTTTTGGCGTGGCTGTTCTGACCTTTCTTGCGGTTTGCATTCGCATCCATGTGGCGACGCCCTTACAACGTTATTGCCTCCCCGCCTACGAGCGCTCGTCCGCCTTCGGCGCAATGATGCTGTCCCATAAGAGTTCGTATCGGCTCCTGTTCGTCGGTGGGCCGCATAGCACTCCGAGACCTGCCATGAACGACGACGTGGTTCTTGGTCGAAGCGAGGACGGTAACGGCCAACCACTTCCGTTGGCCCTATCGGCAGACGCTCGTGAACGGGGCTACACGCTTCTCTTCCGAGCCCCGGAACGGAGCTATGTCGATGCTCGTTTCAGCGTGTATCTCAGGGGCGTTGTCTTTCAGGGAGCAACGCTTTGGATGTTCTTTGAACCGCCCGTCCTTAGCGGCGCAATCCTCTTCCTGATCTTGTTGCCGGTCGCTGCGTTCAAGGATATTCAGCGGCAGAAGCAGCTAAAGTATGGTCGCCGCCTCAAAGGCCCGGAGATGCTGACGCCGCAGCAATTCAATAAAACCGTCAAGGGCGATGGCGTCGGCTTCAAAACGAACGACATGACGCCGATGCTCCGCATTCCCATGCGCGCTGAAGCGCAGCACATGCAGATCATCGGAGATACCGGTGCTGGTAAATCGGCGCTCATGTTTCAGGTACTCCGCCAGGTACAAAGCCGGGGCGATGCAGCCATCGTGTACGACCCAGCTCGCGAGTTCGTGAAACGCTTCTATTGCCCGTCGCGCGGGGATGTCATCCTGAATCCGCTCGACAAGCGTTGCCCCTATTGGGGACCTGCGGACGAGCTGCGCAGCCGCTCGGAATCCAAGGCTCTGGCCGCCTCTCTCTTCCAGCCGCCTCAAGACAAGAAGGGTGAGTTCTTCATCGAGTCGCCGCAGAAGATTTTCGCGTTTCTCATGGCCTATGGCCCCACGCCCGACGAGCTGGTCGACTGGATGTCGAACCCGGAGGAGATCGACCGCAGGCTCAAAGGGACGGAGCACGCTCATCTCATCGACGCCCGCGCTCACCAACAGCGAGCGGGCGTACTTGCATCCCTCGGGTTGGTCGCAGACAGCCTTCGCCTCTTACCGAAATCGAGCGAAGGGAACGGTACATGGACGGCTACGGAATGGGCCGAGAAACGGCAGGGCTGGATCTTTCTCACGTCGCTTCCCGCGGAGCGCGAAGCGCTCCGTCCTCTACAGAGTCTCTGGATTGACTGGCTCGTACTGCGGCTCTTGAATGAGCCCACTGAAGCGCAGCGCCGTGTATGGTTCGTCATCGACGAGTTGGCGAGCCTGCAGAAGTTGCCGCAGCTCCACACTGCCATCACCGAGGCACGCAAGAGCCGCAATCCCGTCGTGCTGGGATTCCAGGGCAAGGCGCAGTTGGAGTACTTGTACGGACATCTCGCCGAGGTCATGCTCTCGCAACCCGCGACCAGCGTTTGGCTCACTACCAAAGAGCCGAAGGCCGGGCAATGGGTCAGTGAGTTCATCGGAAAGGTAGAAGTCGAACGGTTGCGTGAGACCCACTTCGACGGCACACGCGCTGGGAGGAACTTCCAGTTGGATCGCCAAGTCGAACCGCTCGTCTTGGAATCGGAAATCTCCGGTCTAGCAGACCTGCACGCCTTCATGAAGTATCAGAACTACGTCACTCGCTTCTCCTTCCCGTACTTCGACATGCCCGTCGTCGCAAACGGCTTCGAGCCTCGCGAGCGCCCGGACGACAAGCTGCCCTATCAGCTCAAACGAACTGGCAGCACCGGACCGACCCCCGTGGAATTGAAGCAGGAACCGGAGCCATCTGTACCGGCGGCTTCGGATGGAATTTCCGAAGTCGAAGAGATCGAACCGGAAGTATCCCTGTCTCCCGATGACGATGTACAGAACCTCATCACGCGAGGATAGGAGCAAACCATGCTGACCATATCCAAGCCGCTTTCCTCGACGCAAGCCCAGACCTATCACGCGAAAGAGTTCACCGCCGCGGAGCAGAACTATTGGAAACGAGAGGACACGATTCAGGGCGAGTGGCGTGGAAAACTCGCCGAGGAATTTGGCCTATCGGGCGGCGTCGGCGCGCTGGAGTTTTCCCGGCTCGCAGAAGGCCAGCATCCGGCTACCGGCGAAAAACTGGTCCAGCACCGGGTCGCACACGAATACAAGACCGAAGACGGGCGGACTATCACGCCCGTGGAACACCGTGCAGGTTGGGACGCTACTTTCTCCGCGCCGAAGTCCGTCTCGCTGACGGCCCTGGTGGGATGTGATGACCAGGTTCGCGAAGCGCATCGCAAGGCCGTGGCCTTCGCTCTCAATGAGCTGGAACGCTACACGCAAGCTCGCATCGGCGGCAACCACGCTCCCGAAACCACCGGCCGATTTGTGGCCGCAACCTTCGAGCACGACACCGCCCGCCCGGTAGATGGATACGCGGCACCGCAACTCCATACGCATTCCGTCATCTTCAATATGACCGAGCGAGACGACGGGAGTATGCGGGCGCTACAACCACGCAGCCTCTTTGAAACCCAGCAGTTTGCCACCGCTGTGTATCAGTCCCACCTCACTTACCAGCTCCGCACTCTCGGCTACGAGATCGAGCCAGGGCGAAGCGGGGCTCCTGAGATCAAAGGCTACTCACAGGAGTACCTTGATGCCTCCAGTCCTCGGCGGCAGCAGATCGTCGAGGCGATAGCGCGCAGCGGGTTCTCTGGGCCGGAAGCGGCTCACATCGCTGCTCACAATACCCGCGACGGAAAGCAGATTTTGTCTCCTTCTGAGGTGGTCGCTGCTCACCGGCAGATCGCCGCCGAGTACGGCAATCAGGCCGAGAAGGTCGTAGCAGAAGCCCAAGT
>DATGIR010000192.1:0-6100 GCA_035295605.1 Fimbriimonadaceae bacterium
CCCGGCCGTGTTTGGTTGCGGCTTCGGGTTGGGCGACTGGTGGCTGAACTTCTCGATCGGCGGGTGTGGCGTCTATGAACCCGGCTTCGGTGGTTTCTGCCGGCCGATTGCCTTCGGGCGCGGCGATTGGGACCGCGGACGCTGGGGTCATGAAGGCTTTGGCGATCGCGGCGGGTTCGGCGGCAACGGATTTGGCCGTGGTGGGTTCGGCGGCAACGGAGGCCAGTTCGGAGCCGGCGGACGGCACGGATTCGTCCCTCGAAATGCGGCGTTCGGCGCGACCACCGTGGGTCAGAACGGCTTCGGTCAGCGTGGCGGCTTCCGAAACGTAAACCGCAACTCAACCCACATGTTCTCCCGCGGACAGTCCGTTACGTCGGGCTCGCGGGCGTTCAGCGGACCGGTTGGCGCACGCATGGGCAGCACGAGCATGACGCCCACTCACACGCTCGGCTCGACCCAGCGCCCAGGCGCGCTGGATCGTTCCCTCTATCGAGCTCCAGTCAGTTCGAGCGTTGCCCGGACGAGTCAGCCGTTTGGCCGCATGTCTAATTCGGGCCGAGCGCTCGGCTCCTCGGGTCGGTCAGGCTCGCTGGGCGGACAGCCGCGTACGCCTGGATTGGGCTCGTCCCGGTCGTCCGGCATGAGCGCAGTCGAGCGGGCTTGGCAGAGCATCGGCTACCGTGGGTCGGGCAACTCCGGACGTAGCGGCTTTGGCCTCAGTTCGGGCTCTCGCGGCTCAGGCGCCGGTGGTTCCGGCTATGGTAGTCGCTCCAACTCGTCGAGCGGAACTTCCTCCTACGGCCAGCGATCGACCACCGGAATGAGCGCCGTTCAGCGCGCTCGGCAGAGCCTCGGATATAGCGGTGCGGGCTACTCTGGCCGATCAGGAGCCGGCTCATCCGGGTCGAGCAGCCGCGGCAACGCCTTCGGCGGTTCCGCCAGCCCTCGGAACTTCGGGGGAACCTCCTATACAGGTGCGCGCAGTGGACGCGCCCCGCAGGGTGCCACGGGCTACAGCCAGCGCTCGTCGATGAATTCCGGCGCCGCGGATCGCGCTCGCCGGAGCCTTGGCTCTAGCGGGTCGGGTTCCTCCTCCACTCGAGGCGCCGGCAGCGTTGGAAACGGCGGCTCTAGCCCCCGGACCTTCGGGGGATCCTCTTACACAGGTGCGCGCAGTGGACGCGCCCCGCAGGGTGCCACGGGCTACAGCCCGCGCTCGTCGATAAGTTCCAGCACGGCAGATCGCGCTCGCCGGAGCCTTGGCTCTAGCGGGTCGGGTTCCTCCTCCACTCGAGGCGCCGGCAGCTATGGAAGCGGCGGCTACCGGTCTTCAGGCGCCTCGACTGGCGGTTCGTCGGGTTACGGCGGA
The DNA here is from genome assembly GCA_035295605.1 of Fimbriimonadaceae bacterium. Taxonomy (GTDB): domain Bacteria; phylum Armatimonadota; class Fimbriimonadia; order Fimbriimonadales; family Fimbriimonadaceae; genus DAIDHV01. The sequence continues at coordinate 1,373 of DATGIR010000192.1, forward strand.
TATCGCGGCAGCTCGCAGTCGAGCGTCGGCCGCGGCTACAGCGGCGGCAGCTCCGGTGGCTCTAGAGGCTACAGCGGCAGCAGCTCCGGTGGCTCTAGAGGCTACAGCGGCGGCAACTCGGGTGGCTCGCGCGGCTACAGCGGTGGCAATTCGGGTGGCTCGCGCGGTTACAGCAGCGGCAGCTCCGGTGGCTCTAGAGGCAACAGCGGCGGCAGCTCTAGAGGCAATAGCGGCGGGGGCTCAAGAGGCAGCAGCGGCGGTGGATCCCGCGGCGGTGGTGGCGGCGACAAACGGGGCCGCTGAGCAAGGAAGGAATCGCCAAGCGGCTCGAGCACCGAAGTGACGCCTCGAAGACGACGATCCCGTTCACGTCGTAGCCCTTCGCGAACCGAGCGAGACGCAGACCGCCAACCCCGCCACTACCACCATCCCGACCGAAAGGGACGACACTCGTGCGACCAAGCCGATGAGCCCCGGCCCGGTCAGCAGCCCCGCGTATCCCATCGTCGTCACCGCCGCGACCGCGAGGTTGCTCGGCGTCGAACTCTGCCGACCCGCCGCCGAGAAGAGGGTCGGAACCACGTTGGCAGCTCCCGCCCCCACCAGCCCGAATCCAACCACCGATACCGGCGACGAGGGAACCGTCGCCGCCAAGACGAATCCGGTCGCCGCACACAGCCCGCCCCACAGCAGCATCCGCCGGTGCCCGAACCTCGCGACCAGCGAATCGCCTGTGAGCCGCCCGGCGGTCATGGTGATCGCGAAGACCACGAACCCGATTCCGGCATGGCTCTTCCCAACCCCGCGCACCGTATTGAGCAGCACCCCGCTCCAATCCAGGACCGATCCCTCCGCCAGGAACATGCAGAAGCAGAGGGCGCCGATGAGGAGCACGCTTCCGCGTGGCAGCGCCGTGGCGGGTGCGGTTGCGTCGCCGCCCTCCGCGAGCAAGCCCCCCGCGAGGCCGGCCAAGAGAGCCGCCGAGAGCCCGACTACCACCAGCACGCAGGCGAGCGGCGCCAGCCCCAGCGAGAGCATGCCCGTGACCGCCCCCGCTCCGGCGATGCTCCCAACGCTGAACAGCCCGTGAAACCCCGACATCATCGCGCGCCCCCTCGCCTTCTCCACCATCACGGCCTGGATGTTCATCACCGCGTCCAGGGTTCCGACGCCGGCCCCAAAAGCCAGCAGGCACGCCGCGAGTTGAACCTGATTCGGCGCGCTCACCGCGAGGGGCAAGGCGATACACCCAACGAGCGCAGCGCCGAGGATCGTCCGCCGGCACCCCAGCCTCGCCGAGAGTCCACCTGCCAGCGGCATCGTCAGAACCGAACCCAGTCCGAGGCAGAGCAGTAATCCGCCAAGCTGCCCGTCGTTCAACCCGAGCCGCAAACGAACGAGCGGGATCACCGGCGCCCAGCCCGCCAGCGCAAAGCCGGCGACGAAGAAAGCCGCGCGTGTGGCCCAGACCTCTAGCCCGTCACGCGTAATTGAACGGCATCCCCTCTGGGACTTCGGCGCCCTCGGCCGACCAGGCTCGCTGCTTCTCAGTCGCCCGCCGGAAGTACGCCGCCGCCCGCTCGGCCGCGCTCCCGGCGATGCCTACGTCGGCGAGCGCCCGGTCGAATTGGGCCAGGCACGCTTCGTCCAGCTCGACGTGGACGCCGTTGCACGCATGAATCCGCTGAACGTACGACTCGTCCCCGTATCCCGCCGTGTAGAGTTTTGGGCCCCCGAGCGCCTCCGCCAAGTACGCGGCCAGGCGTTCGTCGTGTTGCGGGTGAAGTTGGTGCTCGAACGGGTGGGCCGCCACCGGGTCTGCAAGGCAGCGCTCGTGCCACCGGCGGCATAGAGCGAGGATCGCGTCGAACCCCCCGATCTCCTCGTACAGCGTACTGGCCATTGGGTGGGGTTTTACCCGTCGCCGTCTACGTAACCGGCCGTAGGCGCCGGTAACGCCCGGCGCCACCATTCTCAATCTGCAAAGAACCTGCAATTATTAAGGGCGTATAAAGTAATTTGACCATGCCGAAGGCTAAATGCGATAGCATGTTGTTTGTCTGGTTACTAGAGGAGTCACTACAATGTGCAATCACCGGAACCCGCTTCACTGCATTGTGCCGCCCCACATCCTCGAGCATATGGCGGAGCACTCTCCCGACGCCCGAGTTCGCAGCTACGCTCTCAAGTCTCTCGACCCCTCTGCCGCGCTGCGGACGGTTCGAAGCGTCACCCACCTCCCGTCCGCGTCTGTTCGTTCCACCTTCGGGTTGACCTCCGCCGCCGCCCAACCGCGTCGCATGGTGTACGACATGCGGAACGGGAACCCGCAGGGACCTTCCATGCCGGGAACCCTCGTCCGCTCGGAAGGCGACGCGCCAGTGAAGGATGACGCGGTCAACCAAGCCTACGACGGCGCGGGCGATACCTTCCAGTTCTATCTCACCGTCTTCCAGAGGAACTCCCTCGACGATCGCGGCATGCCGATCATCTCTAGCGTCCACTGCGGCGACCATTGGAACAACGCGTTCTGGAACGGATCGCAAATGGCGTACGGCGACGGCGACGGGATCGTGTTTCAACCCCTGACCGGCGACTTGGACGTGATCGGCCATGAGTTGACCCACGGCGTCGAAAGCCACGAGTCCAACTTGGAGTACCAAGGCGAGTCCGGCGCCCTGAACGAGCACTTCGCCGACGCTTTCGGCTCGATGGTCAAGCAGTGGAAGCTGGGACAGTCGGTCACGGCTGCCGACTGGTTGATCGGCGGCGATATCGTCGTGCCCGGTCCCACGCGCCGAGCGCTGCGTGACATGCGGAATCCCGGAACCGCTTACCAGAACGATCCGCACCTGGGAGACGACCCACAGCCCGCGAGCATGAGCGATCCGAAGTTCTATCGCGGCACCCAGGACAACGGCGGTGTGCACATCAACTCGGGTGTTCCCAATCGAGCCTTCGCCGAAGCCGCCATCGCCGTGGGCGGAAACAGTTGGGGCCCGGTCGGCGAAGTTTGGTACGCGGCCGTCAAGGCGCTCACCTCCCGGGCTCAATTCGCGGACATGGCAAAAACGACCCGCTCGATAGCCAGGGCCAACCAACCCACGGCCGTGTACGCCGCGATCGATGGCGCCTGGACTCTGGTCGGGCTATGAGGGGCCGTGTCAGGATAGGCCAGTGCGCCTGAAGTTCGAGGAAGAGCTCGGCATGGTTGCCGCGCTCAAGCGGTTCGAAGGCGATCTGGACGACGTCCCGGAGCTCCAACGCGGGCCGGTCGCGGAGCTCGCCCGGTTCGTGGCGACTCTTCCGGAGGGCGGGCGGGTCCCCCATCCGGATCAGGGCGAGCTTCGGCTGTTCGCGGACGACCGCTGCTACCGGTTCCGCGAGTTCGACCTGCCCGAAGCTCTGAAACCGGCGCTCTCAACCCTTCGGGCCCTCTCCCGCCCGGCGAAATTCACGTAGGTCGGAGCTGTCCTCCCCCCGGGAGGACTAGCACGTAGGCGCCGGTAACGCCCGGCGCAAAACGCCCCACCTACCGCCAGCCGCAGGGACGCAACCAGTCCGCGAAGTAGTTCCGCTTGGCGATCACGTCGTTGTGCTCCAGCGTCGTGGTCAGCACGATCAGCACCCCGCGCTTCGCGACTTCCGCCAGCGTGAGGTCTTCTTCCAGCAGCACGCGCGCCGCCACGTGCCGCTTCTGCAGCAACGCGATCAACTGCGCGTTGCGGTGCCCCAGGTGGTCGGTGCAAATCGAGATCAGGCGCCGGTGCGAGTCCGCCGCGCACCAATCCGCGATCATCGCCAGCCCTCCGTAGCTCGAGTCGAACAGGATGACGTCGGTCAGCTTGCCCGCCAGCTCATTCCGACCGAGAATGCTCGCCGTCACCCAGAAACCGCCGCTGTGCGTGGTCAGCGCAACGTGCCCGATTCGCGTCCCGGTAGGAACCCGGCCGGAGGTCGCCAGGAACCCCAGCGCCTCTTGCAGCATCGCCTCCAGCGAGCCGGGATCGTTCTCCAGCTTCCCGAAGCCCGAGTCCGGTACGTCCCGGGGCCCTTGCGGCACCAGAAGCACCGCGTTCAGGCCGCTCGCGTGCATCTGGCGGGGCAGGTCGTACTGCTGAAACACCTGCTCCACGTGGTTGTTGTGCCCGTGAAAGTGGACCACGAAATTCACCGTCCGCCCGGACCGGAATCCTTTCGGCACAAACACCCCGACCGTCGGGTCGGAGTAATGCTCCTCGCGCGGGTAGAATGCGGTCTTCGTGCGAAGCCCCTCCGCCCGCGAGGCGTGCGGATATGGCGCGCTCTTGAACGGGACCAGGGCGAGGTCGCCGTCGGGGCCGGACGTCCAGGCCGAGGGTTGGGCAGTGGTCATCGCGAGGAAGAGGAATGGAAGCAGGGCCATTGGATTCTCGCTCTGAATCTACCCACCGGGGCCGGCGACGACCCTATTCGCGGTCGAGGCGGTAGGCGTTGTTGTGCCCTTGCTCGTCGAAGCCGAGCCTCACGGTGAGACGCGTGCTGTAGACGAGCAAGGAATGAACCGGACCCTTGCCCTGCGTCTCCATCGGCGTTTCAGTCAGTTCGAAGCCCAGCGCCCGTAGCTGACCGTCCACCTCCGCTTGCGTCACGTGCTTCGACTCCGCGTCCTTCAGGATCTGGTCAGCCTTACTGGCTTCGCTAGCGACCGAGGCGGCCGTTGCCACGACCCAGACGAGGATCAGGACA
>DATGIR010000193.1:0-7221 GCA_035295605.1 Fimbriimonadaceae bacterium
CCGCGCGGTTCAATTGGACAATCGGCGAACTGTTAGCTTCGAGCAGCGTATCGTAGAGAGCCACAATCTCATTCCAGTCGGTGCTCCCCGCCTCGGACGCATTGGCATGAATCGCGGCAATCGCGGCTTGAATCGCATAGACCCCAACCTGGCCCGAAGCAAACGCCCGCTCGATCAAGGTGGTCCCTTCTGTAATCATCGAGCGATTCCACAGCGATCGGTCCTGATCTTCGAGGAGCACGAGGTCTCCCGACTCCGTTGATCGCGCCGACCTGCGCGACTCCTGGAGCAGCATCAATGCCAAGAGTCCCAGGACTTCTGCATCCGGGAGCAGATCGCACAAGAGCCGCCCGAGTCGGATCGCCTCCGTGGAGAGATCGGCCCGCGTGAGCGAATCCCCCGACGAGGCCGAGTACCCTTCGTTGAAGACGAGATACACGATGCGAAGCACGCTTCGAAGGCGCTCGGACAGCTCCTCCGCGCCCGGCAACTCGAACGGGATGTTTGCGTCACGAATCTTGGTTTTCGCCCGTACGATCCGCTGCGCCAATGTCGGCGCCGGGGTGAGGAAGGCGTGCGCGATCTCTTCGGTGGTGAGACCGCACACCTCGCGCAACGTCAGGGCTACCTGGGCGTCCGGGGAGATCGAAGGGTGGCAGCAGGTGAAGATGAGCCGGAGCCGCTCATCTTCGACGGGCTCGCCGATGCGCTCCACCTCGGGCGCCGAGAGAAGCTCCTCGTCGATTGCGGTGAGCGGCTCGAGTCGAGCGCGGCGGCGAAGGACGTCGATGCCCTTGAACTTCCCGGTCGCGACGAGCCACGCCGCGGGGTTGTCGGGAACGCCGGCGGCGGGCCACCGCTCGATGGCCGAGCGGAATGCTTCGTGGAGTGCGTCCTCGGCAAGGTCGAAATCCCGAAGCGCCTTGACGAGGCTCGCAAAGACCCGACGAGACTCGTTGGCGTAGGTCTCCTCAACCAGGAGCCGCGTCTCGACCGGATTCAACATCTTCTCCAGCGAATGATTGTGGCCAATGTCGATATCGCCCCGCGCCGTTCGACGGGGTTATGAGATGGATACCAAGACTATCGCTGAGAACGCGCTGAAAGGCGCCTGCAAGAACTTTCTCAAGGACCTCAACGCCCTTCCCGAAGACGCCTTTCTTAGGAACTTCGGGGGCGTCGCGCGGAACGTCGCCGACATCGTCTACGAGGTTGACCTGGTGAACGACCACATTGGCATGGTGATGCGGCAGGAGGAGCCGTTTCCATGGCCAGAGGGCGGCTGGATCACGGCACCCGCCGAGCTGAAGACCAAAGAAGAGGTCATCCGCGCGTTTGTGACGTCGTCCGATCGGATTCTCGCGACGGTCGCCGGGTTCTCTTCCTCCGATCTCGAAGCGCCGCTGAAGACGGATGACGGGGAGACGAACCGGTTCGAGCGGTGCCGGTTCATGACACTGCACCTCTGGTACCACGCCGGGCAACTGAACTTTATTCAGACGATGCTGGGCGACGCCGAATGGCACTGGGGTTAGGCGTCGCTCCGCCCGTTATCAGTGGTCGTTCTCGCTCATCGCTGGTCGCGGGCGACGGGATATATCAGAGCTTGACGAATCCTGTGTTCGCTGATGTCTCGGCAAGCAATACCCATGTGAACCTCCAGTCTCACGTCAACCTGGCCGTGGGCGACTTTCACGGCTATGCGGAGATCTACCACACGACCAGTTCACCCATCGCGGCTTTTGGCGCGGACATGATCGACTATCTGACCCTTCAGGGCCCGGGGACGGCGGCGATTCCCGTCACGATGACGCTCCACGTGGATGGGAAGTACATCTACGATCAAAACTTGACGCTCCAGCAGAACATCGATATGAAGACCGACCGCTTCCTCACGTTTGGAACCGGCAAGCGCGAGTTCACGGCCGACTACAACCGGTCCAACAACGGCACCCAAGGCGACTACTTCACCTTTACTCCGACCGGCACCGTCATCCAGACCACCGTGACGAAGGATTTCATCGACGTGACGCTGGAAGTGACCCAAATGATGTCGCCTGGGGACTCGCTTCGGTTCGAGGGGAACGTCAACGGGCAGTGCACAACTCAGTTCGGCGCCGCCTGCGCGGAGGATTACATGAACACGGGCCAGATGGGCGTGGTTCTGCCGCAGGGCTATTCGTTCACCTCGTATTCGGGGGTGTTCCTCACGGCCGCGCCCGAGCCGGCGCCTTTCGTCCTCTTCGGGCTGGGCGTGGTGGCGCTTATTCTGCGACGGCGCGCCTAAGCCGGAAATCGGATCTCGGCGTATCTCAAACCTTCAGAATGGCGTCGCGAGGCGCCCAGCACCTCGCTTGGCCTCGACCGGGAGAACCGTGATAGGATGGGTGCTGGCCATGCTTGCCTGCTGTGTCGTGGCGTTGGTCGGCTTCAGGTTCCTTTCAACTGGAGAGGAGGCGCAGGGCAGAGTGCTCGCCGCGCCCGTCATCGTCCAGTCCAGCGACTTTCTGATCGCGCCGATTGCCCGCATTCCCGGGGTTTACGAGTGCACCGCCGCCGCGGGGCCGGCCAACGATAAGTCGGAGCATCCGATCGCGATCACCACCGGCCAGGGTCTTCAGCTTATTAACTTCTTCGCGACCCTCGAAGGTGTGAAGCTGAACACCGTCAAGGTCACGGCGCTCCCTAAGGCGAACAACCTGTGGCACGGCACCGACAACAACCTCATCCGCACCGAGTCCGGGGAGTTTCTCGTCGAATACGACTCCGCCTCCGCTCGGGGCTTCAACGGCCACCCGCCAAGCTGGTCGAAGGACGAGGTGACATTTCGCGCGGTGACGCGGCCGGGCATGCGCGGCGTGGTGGGCTTCGTCGCAAGCTCCGGCCACGGCCAGGATTGGGCGCCCTCGCCACCACTCGATCTCGAATTTATCGCCGGCGGGATCTATGACCAGCCGCGGCCAATGAGCAACAGCGGCACGATCGACGTGCCGATCGCAAAGCAGGGGAAAAACGGCGACGGCACCAAGAAGTGGTGGATCGGTGGCGAGGATCGAACGGAGCTGTATGCGTGCCCGTACACCGGAAACACATACGTAACGACACGGGTCATCTCGGGTACGACCGGCACCGGCCCAAAGCAGAACACCACCCTCGTGCTGGGCCGCATCGACGGCGACAAGGGCTGGAAGCTGGTGACCACCACCCCGGGCTGGTCTCCGACCGTCATGACGTCGACGCCCGACGGGCGCCTGTGGCTGATGCAAAACGTCGGGACCGGGAATCAGCTCACCTACTCCGGGCCAACGGGCAGGAACCGCCTCCCCGACAGCTTCACGTCGAAGAGCCCGAGCTACAACGGCGAGGCCGTTGCCTGGCCGACCGCGGTCGCGATGGAGCTAAAGGCGAACTCGCCCTCGATCGCCCGACTGATCGACGATCGCGGAAGCTCGTCGGTGCTCATCTCCTATCAGGTCAAGAACTCGGACGGCAACCAGGAGTTCCGAATCGTCAAAGCTACCGTCGACTTCTCCGGCGGGTTCAGCACGACCAACGAAGCCGCCATCCGGGCCGCCGCGCCCAAGTCGCAATCCGTGATGTATGGCGCGTTTATCCAGCCGGAACTGCTCGGCGAGCCGAAGTCGGCGGCGTCTGACTCGACGCTTTTCTACTGGCTCGATGCACCGCGCACGGCCGGAAAGATGCCCTACGCGGCGAGGTACGCCTACTTCAAGGGGGGCGAACTGCACGCATCCGGGTACCTGTCCACCGCGAATGGCAAGCGGCGAACGTGGAAGACCCTCCAGAACCCCGGCGATTATATGAAGGGCGCCTCATGGGTCGAGAAGGACGGCACGGTCGCCTTCATCCCCCAATGGTTGGAGCCGGACGGGATGCATGGCAACCTCGTCATCGCCGGAAAATAGCGCTGGCGTGCGGGAAAATCGAATTCGAGGGAACAACCCGTGATTGGCCTACTCCTCGGCGCCGCAATGCTCACCGCAAACCCTAAGCTCACCGTCGCCTGCTACTACTTCGGCAACTACCACCCCGGCGACCCGCGCAACGCCAAACTCAAAGGCAAGGACTGGTCGGAGTGGGAGCTCGTCAAGAACGCCAAGCCGCGCTTCCCCGGCCACCGCCAGCCGAACGTCCCCATCTGGGGCTACGAAGACGAATCCAAGCCTGAGGTCATGGCCCGGAAGATCGCCGCCGCTGCCGACCACGGCATCGACGCGTTCATCTTCGACTGGTACGACTACGAAGATGGCCCCTTCCTGGCCGCCCCCCTCGACCGCGGCTTTCTGAAGGCCCGCAACAATCGAAGGCTCAAGTTCGCCCTCATGTGGGCCAACCACGACTGGCTCGACATTCACCCCTACCACCGCGGCGCCCCGCCTAAGCTCCTGTACCCCGGCCAGGTCACGCCCGGCGCTTTCGAATCCATCACCGGCCACGTCATTCGCGACTACTTCCGAAAGCCCAACTACTGGCGAATCGACGGCAAGCCCTACTTCTCCTTCTATGACCTGAACAACCTGGTCCGGGGCTTCGGTTCGCTCGCCGCCACGCGCACCGCGCTCGATCGGTTTCGCGAGCGGGCCCGCGCGGCCGGCTTGCCCGGCGTTCACCTCAATGCCGTCGTTTGGGAGAACGTCATCCTCCCCGGTGAGCACACGGTCGTACAAGCCGCAAAGGTCGTCAAAGAGCTCGGTTTCGACTCCGTCACATCCTACGTGTGGATCCACCACGTCGGCCTGCCCGAGCTTCAGACCGACTACAACGCCGTCCGCGACGGCTACTTCGACTACTGGTCCCGTGCCGCCAAGGCCTACGATGTCCCCTACATCCCGAACGTGACCATGGGTTGGGACCCCAGCCCCCGCGCCGACCAAGCCCAGCCGTACGGCAACTTCGGCTACCCGTTCACCAACACTGTCGCCAACAACAGCCCGGAGAACTTCCGCACCGCCCTCGAGATGACGAAAGCCCGCCTTATCGCCGAGCCGCGCGGCCCCCGCATCCTGAACATCAACTGCTGGAACGAGTGGACGGAGGGCAGCTACCTAGAGCCGGACACCGTCCACGGAATGGCCTATCTGGACGCGGTCAAGGCCGTCACCCACTTGAGGATCCGCGGCGCATTCCGGCCGTGACTCGGCGGTTCTTCGCGCGGCCGCCCGACGATGATCGGCAGGATCGGCTTGTACTCCGCCGGAATGCCCAGCTTCTCTCGGACTTCCTCACTCTCCAGCGCGCCCCAGGCCAGGCCGATGACGCAGGTGCCGTACCCCAATTCCTCCGCCTCGAGCATGAGATTCATGCCCGCAAGGCAGCAGTCCCAGTCCGGGTGCGGCGCGCCTTCCCCGGCGCAAATCACGATGAGCGTTCCCGCGTTGTAGAACACGTTGAACTCCTCATGGGCTTCGCCCTGGTGAGGAACGCTGGGAAAGTGGGCGAAAGGCTCGGCGTCGGCCAGCAAGCTCTTGGCGCGATCGGAAACCTCCTTGAGCAAGCCTTTGTCCTGCACGACCACGAAGGCCCATGGCTGGTGGTTCATCGCGCTCGGCGCCTGGATCGCCGCGTCGATGAGCTTTCGCACGACGGCTTCCGGCACCGGCTCGTCGGTGTAATTCCGAATCGCGCGACGGTTATAGATAGCTTTGCTAACGACCATCAATATCTCCCTTTATGGTCATTCTCGCCTCGGAGCCCTCGCTCGCGATGCGCCTTCTTTCTTGCCCTGGGAATCTGCTACAACTCGCCCTCGTTATCCGGGGTGAAGAGGCCTAAACCTCAACCTCACGAACTCATCGTTGACGGGTTCGCAGTCGTATCCCCGCGCGGTGAGGATATGCCGCAGGGTTTCGTTCCAGGGGGCGGTGTAAGTGACGAACTCGGCCATGCCTCGCGCCCGCATCCACTCCTCTCCGCGCTCGAGAAGTGCCGTGGCAACTCCCTTGCCCCGATGGCGCGGATCCACGTAGATGGTGGAGAACAAGCCGACCGGGCTGCCGCTTTCCTCCTGCACGCGAACAATCGTGTGGCCGCAAACCTCACCGTCCGTTTCCGCCAGAAGCACCTCGCCCGTACACCGGCTGGGGTCGAGGTGGAACCGGACCCGGTCGCTCAGCGACTCCGGCGTGTACATCGCCACGCCCCGCTCCTCGCCGAGGACCTCGATCAGCGTCGCCCGCATACGCTGAGCCACTAACTCGATCTCGGCATCGCGTGCCGGATTGATCGGGCGAACCACCAAAGTCATCGTGCGTCGGCCGTCGCCGAATGCCCGCTCCCCTAGGGCCGCGCTTCCGCCCCTTTCACGGTCGACTTGTCCTTGTACGCCGGCCGCTTCACGGCGGGGGGCTTGTGGCTCTCCAGCAGCTTCATCGCAACCTCGACGCCCTTCTCGAGTTGGGTGTCGCGCCCTTCGCGCCAGAGGTGGGGGTCCAAGTCCACCTCCATGTCCGGGTCGACGCCGTGGTTCTCCACGTCCCACGTTCCATCCGGGTTGTAGAACGCCACATTGGGCGCCGTCACGTACCCGCCGTCTACGAGGACCGGAAACGTCAGGATCCCGACCAGGCCGCCCCAGGTTCGTCTGCCGACGATCGGCCCCGCGTGCGCGTGCCGGAAGTGCCAAGGGAAGTAGTCGCCGCCCGATCCCGCCATCTCGTTGATGAGCAACACCTTCGGGCCGAAGTTGGCCCAGGCCGGGCTGGAGAAATCCTTCCCGTACCGGCTCATCCACATGCTCGCCAGGGGCTCGGTCATCGTGTTGACCATGTAGTCGTCGACCTCGCCGCCGCCGTTGAACCGCTCGTCGACCACCATCCCCGCCTTATCGATCTGCGAATAGTAGTAGCGCGAAAAGTTCGTCCAGCCGCCGATATTCGTGTCCGGAATATGGGCGTAGCCCAGCTTGCCCGCGCTGAGGCGCGCTACCGCACGGCGGTTGTCCTCTTCCCAGGTTCGTCGCCGCAGGGCGGTTTCGTCCGCGAGGGGAATGACCACCACGTCCCGCGCGTTCTTTCCGTCGGGGGTCGCCGAAAGCAGGAGGTGGATCTGCTTTCCGGCCTTGTCCTCCAGGCGCTCGAAGATATCGTCCGTGGAGCGCAGCTCCTGGCCGTCCAGCTTCACTATGTACTCGCCCGCCTTCGCGGAAACGCCGGGCTGGGTTAGCGGTGCCCGCAGATCGGGGTTCCAGTTTTCGCCGTTGAA
>DATGIR010000194.1:0-6597 GCA_035295605.1 Fimbriimonadaceae bacterium
TGGAGCTTCGATTCTCCGGTCCTCGGTGGGACGGGGGCCCTGATCATTGCCGACGTCGGAGGCGACAAGTACGAGGAAGTTGACTTCGAGCAGCCCGGCACCGGGGGCTATAACTACGGCTGGCGGCTTCGGGAGGGCATGCACGACACCGGCTTTGGCGGCAACCAGGCGTATTCGCCGCTGACGGATCCAATTTTCGAATACGCCCACTTCGGAAGCTCCGGGAACGCGATCATGGGTGGCTACGTCTATCGCGGCGCTGCTCTGGGGACGTTCTTCATCGGCCGATACTTCTTTGCCGACGAGGTCACGGGAGACACGTGGTCGTTTCGCCTCAATCAGTCTGGTACTGGCAGCTACAGCGACGAACAAACACACTCGACCGAGCTGGGTTCGGCGGGTAACGTGTGCTCCATCGACACGGATGCAAGCGGCGAGCTTTACTTTGTCAGCATCAGCCGCGGCGCGATCTACAAGCTCGTTTCATCGGCGGTCTATCCTTCGGCCCTTACCGTGTTCCGGGGCGTGGTCGTTTCCGGTGGTCTCCCTCAGCTACTCCAGAGCGATGACGACCGTCTGGTCGTGAACAGTGGGCCGACATTGAACACGAGTGAGTCCCCAGTGATCCTGCAACTGGCATCGACCGCGCCGAACCCGACCGCCACGGCCCTTCGATTCTTCATCGAGTCCCAAGCGTCCACGCCAGGGCTGACCCAGGTGGTCGAGCTATGGGATTACAACGCGTCTGGCTGGGTGCAGGTCGATTCCCGCCCGGTCTCACCGCGGACCGACTCCCGAGTTTCCTTGATCGTCAGCAACCCCAACGCCTACATTCAAAGCGGCGCACGAGCTATGCGCGCGCAACTCCGCTACTATCAAAGTGGGCCCACATTGGCGTATCCATGGCAAGTTCGCGTGGATCAGGCAATATGGGGGTTCTATCCGTGACCCCGGATTCTGAATCTCTGCGCCGGCGCAGCCGTCCTACTTCTTCCGTTTAACCTGGAGCGTCGCCTTGAGGCCGTACACCGCGAGCTCGTTTGCGCACGGCAAATAGACTTTTCCGTTGGCTACCGTGGGGATCGCGAATTTGGTGTAGTTCCCGCCGTTGTCGACTCCGTTCTGGCTGTTGTAGAGCTCATGGAGCGTCGAGGCCGCGTACGCTCGAAGGACGGCGTTCGAGCCGACCTTGTCGATCGCCCAAACGATCGCCGTTGTCGCCTGATTCGCTCCGCTCAACGCTCCGTTGAACGAAATCGTCGGGGTTGGCAGATACGGCGCTCCGAACGTCGTTGAGCTGGTAGCAAACGGCGCGGTGTTCAACGTGCCCGAGGAGATGTCGTACCCAACGATTAAGTTGCCCCGGCCGAGAAAGACCGACCCGTTGTAATACGCAGGCGTGCACAGGTGCTCCTTCCCGTCGCTGAGGCTGAACTCCTGGTGGATGTTGTCGCTGCCGTTGTTGAAGCCTCCCATCGAGTTTGTCGTCGCGATGTAGACCTCGTTCGTCTTGTTCATCTCGATCAGCATCTGCCCGGAACCACTCTGCGATGGAATGAGAACCGGCCCACCCGAGCCGACGTCAAGGTCATCCTGCGCGAGCGTTGATTGGTTGAACGGCGTGAAGGAGTCGACGACGTTGAGCGAGCTGCCTGCAGGCTGGAGCTTCAGGATCGAGTCGCCGTAGTCCTTTCCGCCAGTGTTGGCATCGAAGTCGCCGTTACCTGTCGTCGCGTAGATGAACGTGCCATCCGAAGCCAGGCCCGCTCCGGCCATCCAAATGCTTCCGCCGGCGAAGTTGGTTCCCTTGATGTCGTCACACGTCGTGTAGATCGAGGGACTGTTGCTTAGGTTGGACTCGGTAAAGCCGAAGATCCAGCCTCGGTCAGGCGCCGGGTCGCCGAATTGGCCGCCTACGCCCACGTATACAACGCCGTTGAGCAGCAGCAGGCCGGGGCGCTGGTATGAGTTCTGGGGAAGAAACTGCACGGTGTTGATGGAGCCCGGGATATTGGCGCCGAACGACTTCGGTCCTCCCGCGACTTCCGCGCCGGTCGAGAGATCGAGTCCGTGGATCTGTAGGTCCGGCCCTTCACTCTGTACCTTCGCGACCACAAAGATCGTATTGGCGGCGATGTCGATAACGGGGGTGCTGAGGATCCCATCCAGTGGCTCGTTGCCGGCGTTTTCTTGGCCGAGGGGAACCGGGGAGCCGAGGCTCGTATGCCACAGAGGCGCGCCTCCGTTGTCTGCATCGAACGCATATACCGAGTCATTCAACGTGCAAACGTACACCACGTTGTGCGAAACGCCGCCGATCTTGACACCGGGCACATACAACGGTTGACCTTCTGTAGGTGCGTCGAGGGCGACGGTGAACAGCCGCCCAAAGGTTGCCGGTCCGACATTGCCCTGGGTCAGGAGCGACTCCTGGGCGTACTGGCCGGTTCGGGCATTGTCGTTGTGCCACGTTACGACAGCGGCTCCGGAACCGCCGGCAACGACCGTAATCTGCACGGGCACGCGAACCGCCATCGTGCCCTTCGTGAGAACCGCGATCACTTCGTACGAACCGGGAGACCACGAGCTCCAACTGAAGTTGACAGGAGTTGTCACCGGGTTGGCGCCCGAGATGGTTACCGGGCTGTTGGGGGCCGTAACTTGCACGGTGTTTGGCAGCGGCTGGAAGCCGGTGGGTGCGCCGGTCAGGTTTGTGTCGAAAGTGATCGTGACGGGCCCGGTAAAGCCGTTGATCGGCGTGATCGTGAGCGGCCCGTTCCCGGCGCCGGCGTTGCTTTGGAATACAGCCGGCGTGAAGGAGCCACTAACGGTAACGACGTTGAATGCGATGAGCTCCTGCTTGATGCGATTCGCAGCGTCCTTGCCTTGAAACTCCACGCCGGTACCCGGGAAGGGGTAATTGGCGGGAACGGTGAACCCAACCGTGAAGGGAGCGCCCGCCACGGTGGGATTGACCGAGGCTACGCTCGGGACGGCCGCGATATGATCTGGGCTCGCGGATGCGACGTCCGACAAGGCGACCGAACCGGTAAAGCCGTTAAGCGCGACAGCCAAAATGTTGATCGGGGCAACGACTTGTCCAGGCGTCAGGTTGCCAAGGTTGACGAGCACCGGAACGTTTCCGACCATCCGTTTGGCTCTCGGTACTGCCGGTGTGGGAGTCGCGATCGCGGCCTTCGCCGCCGGCTGCGCCCCCAAAACGAATTCCCAATCCGGCGAGTTTCCCGACGGGGAATAGGGGCGGCCGTTCCCACCGCAGCTTGCGAGCAAAATCGAAATGCCGACCAACCCGAAAATCTGTTTCGCACGCATCATTAGAATTTCACCGTGTAGCTGATCCCGATGCCGGGGTTGCCGCCTAGTGCCGGAGTGGCCGCCATCCCGGTGGTCCATCCGAGTTGATTCGTTATCCACACGGTAAAGGCGTCGCCGCGCAATAGGCCGGGCTTCCACTCCGCACCGAGTGAGAAAAGGCCAACGCGATTCGGCAGCCCCGTTGTGAGGCTGATCGAATTGTTCCCCTGCACGGGTGCGCCGGCGCTAGCCCGCAGCCTCACCGCGCCAACTCGATAGGAGCCGCTCACCCCGGCGATGTAGAGGGGTGAGACGGTTGCCGCGCCAAAGCTGTCGATGGAGAACTCGGCGTCGTCTCGCTTCAGGAGGTAATAGGAGGCTCGGTAGGTGAGGTCCGTTTCATTGCTGCGCGACGCGGTGTTCGGAATCGCCACGCCCAGGGCCAGGGAGAACGGATACTCCTTCGGGCGATAGCCCAGCAGCAACTCTACGTCCGAACCGCCGTGCGCGATCGTCGCGGCGGCGTTAGAAAAGGTGGTCCGCTTGGAAAAGCACCCGTTCAGGTTGAGCCAGAGGTCACCGCAGCCGCAGAGTGCGGTGCCGGCCGTCAGGTTGAGGTAGCTCAGCCTTTCGTTGTTACCGAACGCGCGCACGTCGGCGCCTGCCTGAATGTCATTTGCCTGAGCCGCGCCAGAAAGCACACACAGGGCTGCACCAACGCAACCTATCCGAACCGTAGAACCCAACACACCCTCCAATCGCAAATACAGCAGACGCAGTATAGCGATCAAAGGAACTCGGCGCTACGTCATCGTTTTGATGGACGTGGCGCCGAAGATCGTGCTGGCGCCGTGGCGCGATCGGTCAAGCAGCGATTCGGAAGGAGTTGGCTTCTTCCGGCCCGTCGCCGACCTCGAAAGAGGCGACAGATTCTCGCAGCTTGGTCGCGAGGGTGCTGAGCTCGGTTGCGGACGCCGCTACCTCTTCGGTCGAGGCGCTCATCTCTTCCGCTCCGGCGGCGGTCTCCTGGCTGATGGCCGCGACCTCCCCGATGAGGTTCGAGACGGACACGGTGTCGGCCGAGACGGCTGCCGTTAACTCCGCCGTCCGCTCGGTCGCCTTCCGGACGTCGTCCATCGCGCTCTCGAGGGCATCGGCCGCCGAGGCCACCTCGGTGAGCTGATCCGCGACCGATGTTGCCGAAGTCACGATCTCCTTGAGCGATGCACCAGCGGCCTGACTCTGCTCAGTGCCCTCGTCCACCCGCGCCTCGGCGGAACGGATGGCTTCGACTGTCGCGGAAACGGTCGTCCGTACGCTCTCGATGAGCGCACCGATTTCCTTCGTCGCCGCGCTCGACTGCTCTGCCAACTTGCGAACTTCGTCGGCGACGACGGCAAAGCCGCGGCCATACTCGCCGGCCCGGGCTGCCTCGATCGCCGCGTTCAGAGCGAGAAGGTTGGTTTGCTCCGCGATTGCCTGGATCGTGGAGACGATCTGCCCAATCTGTTGGCCCTTCTGGTCGAGGTCGTTCACCTGGGCAGCAGTCGAGGCGACTTGCTCGCGGATGGAGTCCATCGACTCGACGGTTTCGCGAACGGCGTCGCCGCCGGTTTGCGCCACCGAAGCCATTTGAGTGGCCGCAGAGGCGACCGAATCCACGGCGAGCTTTGCCGACTCAAGATTTTGGTTCGCCTTGGCGACGGACTTCGTCTGGGTCGAACTGCCCTCCTCGATCTGGCCGATGGCCTTACGGAACCGTTCCATCGCCGATGCCGTCTCCGTGGCGGCCTGGGCCAGCTTTTCGGAACCCTGCGCAATGTCGTTGGCGGATATGCCGCTTTGCTCCGTCGACTCGGCGAGGACCTTGCTCGACTCGGTTACCTGGTCTGCGTTCTCACGAACCACGCTCACGAGGTTGACCAGGGAGGTGCGGGCGGCGTCGTATGAATGGATCGAGGCCTTAACTTGGTCTTGGAGGGAGTTGAAGCTCTCGGCCATCTGTCCGAGCTCGTCTTTGCTCGGAACGTCCACCGGCCCGGCTTCGGCGCTTACCTCTACCGTCAGGTCCGCATTCTCGAGCGCCTGCATGGCGCTCGTCAAGCTCTTCATCTGATCATCGCGGAGCCGGGCAAGGCCGTCCAGGAGCTTCTTCGTGCTTCGCATGATGCCGCGCACCGTGTACGTGGCGACGACCGCGCCGCCGACGATGCAGAGCATCATCAGAATGACAATGAGGGCCGTAGCGGTGGCCCGGTTGTGCTCGCTCTGCAAGCGAAGGGCATTGGCCTCCTTCTGGTTCCAAGCGCCCATGTTGTCGAGGGTGCTGATGAAGTCGTAAAACTTGGGACGAATCTCCTTGTCCACGAGCTGAAAGGCGGTTGGTTCGCCGTTCGTGCGCCTCAGTGCGTCAAGCTCGCCGGCCGGAACCATGTAGGAGGCCCACTGTTGCTTGAGAAGCGCCAGATTGTCTTTGTCGGCCTTGGATACCGCGAGCTTCGCGTAGGCATCCATGTCCTTCTTCGTGTCCACGTCGGCGTCGCCGATCTCCTTCCACAGCTTCGCATGTCGCTCGTCGGTGTTGGAAGCAAGGTACTGAAAGTGACGCGTTCGCGCCGTGCGGGCATCCACGCCAATCTTGGCGATGAGGTTCATCCGAGGAACCGTGCCCACGGAGACGTCGTGCATGCTGACGGCGAGCTTGGCCGCGCTCGCCAGACCGCCGATCGCCACGACGGCGATTCCCACACAGAAGAGGCTAACAACAAGCCAAAGTTTTTTAGAAAGGGTAAGTCGATTCATAAGTTCGCAACGTCGTCGGTGGATTGGGAATGGGGCGGGAGGTGGATCCCCGAACCTTCGCCCAAGGTCGCGGCTCCCGCCCCAAAAAAGTGTTAAGTAGTAATTAGATCGGTGTTCTCGGTGGGGATGGCTATAATGATTAGCCGGTACATGAATTGGTGTACTAAGCCGCTCGCGCCAATCTCTCCAAGGGCTTTTCGTAGAAGAATGGTCGGAGGAGGGTGAAACCGGCCTTGGCGTGGTCGGCCAGACGTTCCGTCCCTCCTACGAACAGTATTCCGCCGGGCCTAAGAGCCTTGCAGAAGTTTGCATAGATACGCTCCTTGGCATCATCGGTGAAATAGATCAGAACATTGCGGCAAAGTATGAGGTCATACTGCTCGATCGGGTACTGGGAGCCTAGCAGATCGTGATGCGAGAATTGAACTCGCTCGCGCAGAAGGTTCTGAGGTAAGTAGGTCGAACCATCTACACTGAAGA
>DATGIR010000195.1:0-3555 GCA_035295605.1 Fimbriimonadaceae bacterium
GATCGCGCCGGATGCTCCGAGCGTCGGCACCATCGTCCCCGGATCCACGACCACCTGGGTGAGCGCGGCGAAAACCCCCCAAATCAAGTAGTAGAGGGTGTAGCGGATGGGCCCCAACGCGAATTCGACCGAGGAGCCGAAGACGAGCAAAAAGATCATGTTGCTCGCGATGTGAATGATGTTCGCGTGCATGAACATCGAGGTGAAGATCGTCACCCAGGCAATCCGGTCGGTGCCCTTAAACGCAAGCACCACCTCGTGCGGACGCATCGTCAGATCGCTGAACGTGATGCTCCCGCCAAACGGGTGGCCCTGTCGATCCCATAGGAAGACGAGCACGTTCAGCGCCAGGATCGTGTACGTCACGAGCGGAACGTTCCGATGCGCATGTTGCGCGCGTACCGGGATCATGCGCGGCTGATTTTAGCTTAACGGGACACCGTCGGTGGGGCTCGGGATCCTCCCTCCAGGTTCACGGCGTACAATGAATCACCTTGTGCCGCATCTCGACGTTCGCCGCCGCCCTGGCACTTTTGGCGAGCGGTGCGGCGAGCGCCCCCGCGCAGACCGCCGAGGCACGGGACCCGGCGTCGGTGCGAGCACAACTCCTTCAGCCGCCCGCGGCGATTCCGCCGATCGTCTGGAACGAGGTCCGGCACGACGATACGACCGTCGAGCTTCGAGCCACCTTCCCGAGTGCCTTCCAGACCAGCACTCCCGAAAACCAAACCGTTCCCCTCTGGCTCTATCTGCCGGCCGGGCAAGCCTTCGCCGCGCCGTTTCCCGCCGTCGTCGCGCTCCACTATCTGGGGGCCGGCGACCTCGCCGAAGAACGCGCCCTAGCCCACCAGCTCAACGCTCGCGGAATCGCGGCTTTGGTCCTCGCCCTGCCATACCACTTGACACGTGCGCCGGAAGGCACCCGGTCCGGCGAGTTGGCCATCCAGCCCGACCCCGGGCGAATCGAGGACGTGATGGTCCAGAGCGTGCTCGACGTGCGGCGCGCGCTCGACCAACTCTCGCTTCGAAACGACATCGACACCAAGCACTTAGGCGTTTCTGGGATCTCGCTCGGCTCGCTCGTCGCTGAACTCGCATACGGCGTCGATGACCGCCTCGAGCGGTCCGCGTTCCTGCTTGGCGGCACCGGGCTGGCTCACATTCTGTGGTCCTCGTCACTCGTGCTGGTCAGCCGCGAAGGGCTGCGCCGCCGCGGCCTCAACGAAGCCGTGCTCACGAAACTCCTCGCGCCGGTCGAGCCGAGCGAGCTGCTTCGTGACCGGGTTGTTGCCGGCAAGTCGCCGCCGGGCTCCACTCTGGTCGTGGGCGCAACCTTCGACACCGTCATGCCGCCGATTGCGACGAAGAGCTTGATCGCAGACCTTAACCAGCCAAAGACGATCTGGATGGATACCGGCCACTACGGAGGGATCTTCGCTCAGCGCCGCCTTTTGAACGAGGTCGCGACCTTCTTCCGCGCCGAGTACTCGGGGCAATCCTATTCTCCCCCGGTCTCGATCCGCGCACCGACGCTCCGGTTGCTGGCTCAGGTCGCCACCCCCACGGGCTTCGACATCGGCGTCGGCATCGACCTCTTCAAGACCCGTGAGCAACTGGAGACGTTTGGGTGCGCGGCACTCACCCCGCACGGACCCGAGCTCTTTGTCGGGAAGTCGGTCGGTGGCGGTTTCGCTGTCGGCGGTGGCATCGGACTGAAGGGCCCCGGCTTCGGCCTCTACTGGAGCGCGGTGCTATGACGACCACGCGCGTTCTCGACGGCCCGACCGCGAATCTGGTCGAGACGTACTTCCGGCTCGCCCAAGCCACACCCGGCACGTGCGCCTGGCAGCGCGGCAACTTGAGCGGATGCACCGGTCCCTTCGCCCACGCGATCTGCAACTTCGCGGTCGCCTCCGAGATTGGGGAGGCGGATCTGCGTGAGCTGGCGCGAATCATCGATGCGAGAGAGGCCTTTCATACTTACCTGCTCCCCGGCGCCTCCGGACCGGTTGCGGAGCGCCGACTTGCCGAGATCGGATTACGGCCAACCTACCGGTTGGTCCAAATGGCCGCGGCACCGGTCCACGAATTCCCGGGCCTACACCCGGTGGAGGCTACGACCCACGCCGCGCGGCTCGCCCTCGCAAAGTTCATGGTTGGTCAGTTCTTCTTTGCCCAACCGAAGCAATTCCGAGAAGGAATCGCGCGTGCGACCGCACGCGCCGGTGGCCTCGAGCTGTACGCCGTCGGGTACCAAGGCGCCGTCGTTGGGAGCCTGATGACCTGTCGCGAGGGCTCCACGCTCGGGGTTTATAACCTGTGCGTTGCCCCCGATTTTCGCGGCCAGGGCTGGGGCCGAAGCATGCTCGAATGGGTTCGCTGTATGGCCGGCGCCGAGGGTCGCACCGTCACGCTCCAGTGCGAGCCACGTCTCTCGGACTGGTATCGGCGTGCAGGTTTTAACGAAACTGGCGAAATATCAGCCTTTTCCCGGGCGGTTGCCGGCACATTTGATACAATGTGAACCGACGGACGTGCGCAGGTCCACCCAAGCCTATACGCTGATCGAGCTACTCGCGGTCATTGCCATCGTCGCACTGTTAGCGAGCTTGTTAATGCCCGTCTTCGTGTCCGCCAAGGACTCCGCCAAGCAGAACGTCTGCTTCAGCCACTTCAAGCAGACCGGAACCGCGACCGGAATGTACGTCGCGGACTATGACTCGTACTACATGCCGATTAGCTACCGGCCTGGTCAGCTCGGAACAAGCCGGAACGATCGCACCTGGGTTCAATTGCTCCTGCCGTACGCGCCTAGCTTCTCGGTGTTCCTCTGTCCGTCCGACACCTCACGCAAGCCCAACCTGGATGCGACATTCGACGAAGATCTGGTTCCCGGCGACCTGTACTCCGCATACTACGGAGCTTCGAAGCGCACGAACATGGGTTACAACTACATGACCCTGTCGCCGGTCGTTCGCGACAACCGAGATTGGCGGCCCGCACCTCGGCGTGACGACTTCATCAAGGAAACCGCGGCGACCCTGCTTTTCATCGACTCGGTCAACGAGGTCGACCCGAACGGCCAGCCATTCGGCGGCGGTAACTGGCTGGTGGTCCCGCCGTGCCGGTATATGACGATCGACGGTAAGCCGGTCGATCTGCTCAAGGTCGACACCTTCTCGTTCAAGGACATCTTCGCCGTCACCGACGGGTGGGGCATGAATTCCTTCGGGCACGCGTGGCCGTGGCACTTTAAGCACGTGAACGTCGCCTTTGCCGACACTCACGCGCGCGCTCTGACGACCGCCCAACTGGCGGCAGGCTGCGACGTCATGCCCAACTGGGGCGGAGAAACCACCGCGCTCGACGAGTCACCCTGGTTCGCCGGGCACTAGCCCCGCTCCTAGCAGCTCGCCAGAAACCGTCCGCCGCTGACCAGCGCAAACTTCTCGCCTTCTTCGCTTCCGTTGAAGTTCTCGTCCTCCAGCTCGATGGAGACGCATCCCTTGTAGCCCCGTGCGGCCAGGATCTCGAAGGCGCGGACCCAGCGCACGC
>DATGIR010000196.1:0-13361 GCA_035295605.1 Fimbriimonadaceae bacterium
GCCCGTTCTCGTTGCCGACCTCGACGTACTTCAGCGGGAACGGCGCGGCGTGGCCCCGTTGGGCGCGAATGGCGCCCAAGCGGGAGTCTGCGGGACCGAGAGCGTATTCGATCGCGTACATCGCGTTCACCAGGTACTCGTCGAGCTTGTCGGTCGGAACCGTCTCCTTGTGCGAAAAGCCACAGTTCACGACGAATAGCGCGTCGGCGTGCATGTCCTCGCACCACTGCAGGTATTCGTGATAGCCGAGCCCGTCGCTGGACCAATAGCCCCAGGTGGCGTTCCGGTGCCCCGGCCGCTGTACCGGATCGACCAGGGTGGTGTCCCATTTGAATCGGTCGGCCAGGTAGTCGCCTCCTTCCACGTAGCAGCCGCCTGGAAAGCGGACGAATGCGGGGTGCAGCCCGTCAACCAGGCCGGCAAGGTCGTTCCGCAGGCCATGACCCTTCCAAGTATCCACCGGCTGCAGGGACACCCCTTTGATTCCGACCTTCCCGGCCTTCACGAGGCCGATCTCCAAATGGGCTGCGTGGTCGGTTGCGGTCGCCTTGATCACGCCCTTCACGTCCGAGATCGCTCCGCTTGGGGTCAGGTTCGCCGAGCCACAGTCTTTGCCGCTCGAATCGATCAACCGAAGCACGATGGGCGCGCCCGTCGCACTCTTGCACGTCACGTTGTATCGGTACCGGGCGCCTGCGGACACCGGAATTCCCCAATAGCCCGCGTTTGAAGCGCCCGCGAGTTGGTCGCCGGGCGCCGTACGCTCGATGTCCATCTCCCCGATTCCGGTCAACACGGCTCCTGCCGTGCCATTGCCGATCACGGTCCATCCGGGCATCTGGTTGTCGCGGAGAGGTTCGTGGAAGTTGAAGTTCCGAACCAGCTCGGGGTTCAAGCCGCCGTCGCCGGCGTGGTTTATCTCCTCGAAGAAGACCCCGAATAGGTCGCGGCTAATGGGATGGCCGGGCTGATCGGCATGGATGAGGATGGTCGGAACGTCCGCTTGTGCGCGGGAGCCGAGCAGGAGGAGAAGGAGGGGAAGGGTCATATCAAGTTAAAAGCGAACGCTAACGCCCGCGCCTACGAACGGATGCGGGCTCGTGACGCCACTGACTCCGTTGCCTACGCTGAAGTCGAGCTGGACGTTCTTGCCGAGGATGTAGGCGACTCCCACGTCGACGATGACCGAAGTCTTCCCACGCTGTTGCTCCGGACCTTGAATCCCCGTATCCACAAAGAAGTTGAGGACCGGCGTCGGGTTAAAGTTCAGCGTCATCGCGAACAGGCCCGCGGTGAAGAGGTTTCCGTTCCCGTCCTGGTATTCCGCAACCCCGAGGTTCGGGTTCAGCTCCCATTGATCGTTAAGGTTCCAGTCGCCGGCGAGCCGGACGTCGCCGGTTGTCGCGGTCGTCTGAAAACCTGCCGAACCGATGGCCGGGAAGACGCGCCCGATGAACCCCAGCGACGGGCACTTCGTGCCCTTCGCGTCCATGAAGTGATACTTTGCGCCGGCCGAAATCGGCTGGTAGCCGGTGGAGCGGACGCCGAACGAGTCGGAGTAGCTGAAGGGCGCACCCTCGATACGAAGCTCCCAATTCGAATTCACGCCGAATCGGAGCAGAGTCGGGATGAAGATGAGCCGGGTATGCCCGCCATCGTGGAGCTCCTGTTGATAGCCGGTTTCGATTTGGTAGTGACGGCCCACCACCGTGCTTCCGTCGGCAATTCCCGGCCGGTCCGGATTGATAAGGTCGTTATCGTCGGCGAGCGCGCCCGCCGAAAGCGCGCCTGCGAGCGCAACCCAGAGTGTTTTCCGCATTCAATTTCTCCGCCGTCCAGCCGGTAGGCTTTTTTGGCCGATGCGAAGTTACCTCTGCAACAAGGTTCACGTCCCGTTTTCGATCGACGGAGACTTGTCAAAACCCGTATGGGAGGCCGCACCCTGGACCGATGACTTCGTCGACATCGAAGGCGATGTCAGGCCTAAGCCTCGCTTCCGAACCCGCGCGAAGATGCTCTGGGACGAGCGATGCCTGTACGTCGCGGCGTACTTGGATGAGCCGCATGTGTGGGCCACCCTCACCGAGCACGATTCGGTCATTTTTCACGATAACGACTTCGAGCTCTTCCTGGACCCCGACGGCGACAACCACCTCTACGCGGAGTTGGAGATCAACGCCCTGAACACAACTTGGGACATGTTGATGGTTAAGCCCTACCGGGACGGCGGGCCGCCAGTCGCCGGTTGGGAGATCCACGGCATGCAGACCGCGGTTCGCATCGACGGCACTCTTAACGACCCGTCGGACGAGGACAAAGGTTGGAGCGTCGAGATCGCGCTGCCTTGGAAAGCCCTGAGCGAAATCTCGGGAACACAGCCCTGCCCGCCGAAAGCCGGCAACCAAATGCGGATCAACTTCTCGCGGGTTGAGTGGCACACTACGATTGAGAACGGGAAGTACGTCAAGGTTCCGAAGACGCCGGAAGACAACTGGGTCTGGTCCCCGCAAGGCGTCATCGACATGCACCGCCCGGAACACTTCGGGGTCATTCAATTTGCCGACGGGCCAGCCGAAATCAAACCGTATCAGGGGGTGGCTGAGCGCGAAGCGCTTATGCGGGTGTATTACGCGCAGCGAAACTACCGGGAGGCGCACGGCCATTGGGCCGGCCACGTCTCCAAGCTCGATCTCTCCATTCCCGGCCTAGAGCTCTTCGCGACCCCGACCGACTTCGAAGCCGTGCTCGGCGAGTGGCACGTCGACGCCAAGTCACGCTTATGGAAAGGCGATTTTGCCCCCGCCGGCCGGCCGACATGGGACTAGCTGTTGCCGCGAGGCACGTTCACCTATGAATCGGCGGCCAAGCCCCGTGTCGCCTTACACTTCTTAGGCGAAAGCCGAAATAGAATGGCACCCTCAACCCGACTGGGTTAACCTGTTGCTATGCGATTTGCGACCAAGGCAATGGTCGTCGGCCAGGCGCCGCATGGCGACTTCGGCGCTGCCATCCACCCGATCTACCAATCCGCCACCTTCGTGTGGAAGGACCTCGACACGCTGCCCAAGTACGACTACACGCGGTGCGGCGGCCCCAACATCGGCGCCCTCGAGCAGGTTCTTGGCAGCCTCGAGAACGCGAGCCACTGTCTGGTCTTTGGGAGCGGCATGGCGGCGATCACAGCAGCGTTCTCCGTACTTGAAGCCGGCGACCACCTTCTCGTCGCCTCAGACATCTACGGCGGCACCCATCGCCTTGCGTACGCACAGCTCCCCAAGCAAGGCGTAGAAGTCTCCGAGTTCGACGCGTCCCGCCCTTGTACGCTGAGCGAGGCCGTCCGGCCGAACACCAAAGTCGCGATTTTCGAATCGCCGACCAACCCAAACCTTCGGATTATCGATATTGCCGCCGTCGTAGCCGAGGCCAAGAAATCGAACCTCATCACGGTCTTCGACAACACGTTCGCTTCGCCCGCGCTTCAGAACCCGCTCGATCTCGGCGTGGACGTGGTTGTCCACAGCACCACCAAGTATGTGAGTGGCCACAGCGACATCATCGGTGGCGCGATCGTACTCAACGACGACGACCTTTATGCCCGTTACAAGGAGTTCTCCAAGACGGTCGGCGCGGTCGCGTCTCCGTTCGACGCCTGGCTCTCGCTCCGTGGACTGAAGACCCTCGACGTGCGGATGCAGCGCCACTGCGAGAACGCTCTCAAGATCGCAACGTTTCTGGCGGATCACCCTCGGGTGGCAAAGGTTCACTACCCCGGCCTTGTGGACCATCCGGACTACCAACTGGCTCGCCGGCAGATGAGGGGCTTCGGCGGGATGCTCGCGGTCGACATCGACGGCACCGTCGCGCAGGCTCGCCGCGTGGCCGAGAGCACCAAGATATTCCTCCTGGCAGAGTCGCTCGGCGGTGTCGAGTCGCTCATCGCGTACCCTCCGCTGATGTCCCACGCCACGATGACCGAGGAGCAACGACTCGCCAAGGGGATTCCACCAACGTTGCTTCGCGTGAGCGTCGGAATCGAGGACGCCCAGGACCTGATCGAGGACCTCGATCAAGCCCTCGCAAAGGCGTAGCTTAAGAAAGCCTCAAAGTCCCTCCAGACCCGAACCTCGCCCGTCATACTGTGATGACGGGCTCCATCGAGCGTCTGTAAGAAAGAATGATTCTCACCCTCGCTGTCGCCCTCCTAAGCGCAGCGCCCCGATTCGACGATGGTGGTCCCGGCGACGTCCCCGTCGTAATTCCCGGCCACGAGAAGGCGATCGCGGAAGACGAGGCGTTGGGAAAGAAGTTCGCGGAGGAAGTCGACAAAAAGGAAAAGCAGACCGACGACCCCAAGATGGAGGCGCGGATCGAGCGAATCGGCAACGAGCTCGCGGCGATCGCCAACGCCCACCATCTGATTGCGACTTGGGGTGATAAGCGCTTCACCCCGTTCCACTATCACTTCAAGGTCATCAAGGGAGATGACGTCAATGCGTTTTCCTTGCCGGGCGGCTACATCTACGTTTACGAGGGGTTCGTGAAGTACGCCGAGAGCGACGACGAGATCGCCGGCGTTCTCGGGCACGAGATTTCGCACGCCGCCTTCCGGCACGTGGCGATCCTGATCAAGAACTCGCAGAAGCTCAACCTGATCTCACTCCCGTTGATGATTGCAAGCATCTTCCTTGGCGGAGCCCCGCTGGGTGTGGTCACCCAGTTGACGACGCAGGCGATCGGCAGCGGGTGGAGCGTGGACGCGGAGAAGGCTGCCGATTACGGGGGCTTCCAGATTCTCCGCCACAGCAAGTACAACCCGGTCGGCCTGCTTACAACGATGGAGCGCTTCACGCGGGACGAACGGATGGGTCCGAGCATCGAGTGGGGCATCTTCCGGGACCACCCACCCAGCTACGCACGCGCCGAAGCCGTAACCGGCTACCTCAAGGCTGCCAACATCCCGATTCGGCGCAGCCTGGTGAGCACCAGCTACCGGGCGGAGGTCGTTCCCTCATCGGACGGGTTGGCCGTGATCAAGTTCAACGGCCAGCGCTTGCACGGCTTCGCCGGGGATGATGCCATCCAGCGGGCTGACGCCTCTGTCGAAAAGCTCGACGATTTTTTTGATCAAGTTCCCGAAGTATTTGAGGCCCGGCTAGGCGAGGACGGGAACATTTACGGCAAGAACCGGCTGCTCATCACGATCACGAGCGCAGATGCCGACGCCGCGAAGATGAGCAGGACCGCTTTGGCCCAGCAATCCCTGAGCGCGGTGAGGGGAGCGCTGTTTACTTACGGCGACCGGGTTTGGCAGGTTCGGACGTAGTCCGCTTGCTGGATGTCGTCCGCCGAGGCGCCCCGCTGAACCGGTCTTTGTGGCTCGCCTTCAGGATGAGCCGAATAGGCGTTCCGGGCATCGGATACACCTCTCGTATCTTGTTCATGATGTAGCGCTGGTAGCTGAAGTGCATTAGCTCCGGGTCATTACAGAAGAGGCTGATCGTGGGCGGCCTTGTCGACCCCTGGGTCGCGTAGTAGATTTTCAGCGCCTTGCCTCCGGTTGTGTACGGGCGCGCGTAGGCAGCATCCCCGATCATACGGTTCAACGGGCCCGTCGGGATGCGTATGGAGTAGTTCTCCAAGGCGTCCAGCGCCGCATCCAAGACCGGTGTGAGCCCCATATTCTCCTTGGCGGACGTGAACGCGACCGTGGCGTAGTGAAGCTCCGGGAGTTGATCGCGGATGATTCGGATGAAGTCTTTTTGGAGCGGGGTGAGCTTGCCGCCAAACCCTTCCGGCTGCATCAGATCCCACTTGTTCACGGCGAACACGCACGCCTTTCCAGCATCAAATGCGATCTTGGCAATCCGCTTGTCGCCGTCAGTCAGCCCTTCCTTTCCGTCGACCACCACGATCGCACAGTCCGCCCGCTCGATCGCGCGTTGAGCGCGATCGACCATGTAGTACTCGACCGTCCCCTGAATCTTTCCACGGCGCCGGATACCGGCCGTGTCGATAAGCCGGATCTTTTCACCTTTGTATTCGAGCTCGGTGTCGATGGCATCCCGGGTGGTTCCCGCGATGTCGCTGACAATCATCCGTTGCTCGCCGGTGAATGCATTGACCATGGAGGATTTGCCGACGTTCGGGCGCCCGATAATCGCGAGTCGAAGCTCCTCCCGCTCGTCCTCCACCTTTGTGGACGGAGGCAAAGAGTCCAGGATGCGATCCAAGAGGTCGGCGACGCCGCGACCATGCAGCGCCGAAACCGCGTAGAGCTCCTCACCAACGCCGAGTTGGTAGAACTCGTTGACGTACTGGTCGCGCCGCGAATTATCGGCTTTGTTCGAAGCGAGGAAGACCGGAACTTTGATGCCCCGCAGGGCATTGGCTAAGTCGAGATCTCCCGGGTTGACCCCCGCTTCCGCGTCCACCAAGAAGATCACCACGTCCGCTTCCGCAAGAGCGATGTTCGCTTGAACGCGAATCTGCACGGCGAGGGGATCGTCTTCGCCGAAGATGATGCCACCGGTATCCACCAGCGTGAACGTCCGTCCGCCCCAAGCCGCCTCGGCGTACAACCGGTCGCGAGTGATCCCGGGAGTGTCTTCCACCACAGCGGCGCGCCGGCCGATGATTCGGTTGAAGAGGGTGCTCTTGCCGACGTTCGGGCGCCCAACGATCACGACAACAGGGTGTGTGGACTTCATGGGCGGAACAAGAAGGTACCCGGATGGGCTCTTAGCCGAAGTGCTGCCACTGGAGGTGCGGCGTCGCGGCGGGGCACGGCTCCTCGTACACGAGGTCACCCGTCGCCGTCCCGTCGCGGTGAACTTCCTGGAGCCTGAGGTGCAAGAGGACGCAGTTCGGCGTCGAGCTGGGTCTAAGCTCGCTGCCTCCTGTTAGCAGAGCCTGGAAGGCGCGCATCGTACCGCCGTGGGTGACGATCACAATTCGGGCCTCGACCAGTCCAAACAGTCGGTCTTGGACGAAGGATCGAACGTTTGGCAGCAGGTCCATCACGCTTTCGCCGCCCGGATAGCCCGACCGCCAATCCGGCTCTCCACAGTGGGCCAGGTCGGTCAGATACTGCGCGACGGGGTACGCCTCGCCCGCGAGCGAGTAGTCGCCCCAGTGCCGCTCACGCAGCCGCCAGTCCTGCTGGAATCCGATGCCCAAATCGAGCCCCCGCGCGGTCTGCAGGGTGCGGTAGTAGGGCGAAACGTAGCCGATCAGGGAGGCGGCGCCAAACTCCGAACGAATCCACGCTCCCGCCGCCCTGGCTTGTTCCCAGCCGTGCTCGGTCAGCGGCCAGCCCGGTTCATAGCTGTCCTCGTTGATCTGAGCTTCCAACGGCCCCAAGTTCCCCTGGTGCGCCAACAGGGCCGCATGGTTGCGGATCGACTCTCCGTGACGCACGACGATGATGTCCAGCATGATAGGGATGGGCGTAGCCGAGCGGTCTTCCGCAACTTACCCGGACGGTTCAAGCCCGTCGATACGGACGATCATGACCGTCGTGTTGTCGCTGCCGCCATTCTGGAGAGCCAAGCCCACGAGGCGCCACGCGGCTGCCGCCGGGTCGTGCTCGCCGAGGACTTGTCGGATCGTCGGGTCGTCCACGTGCCGGATCAAGCCGTCCGAGCAAATCAGGAAAATGTCGCCGACCGCGAGGTCGTGCACGAAGAGATCAGGCGACACGTCCCCCTCGGTCCCCACGGCGCGCGTGATCACGTTCTTGTACGGATGTGTCTCCGCCTCTGTCGCCGAGATCATCCCTAGTTTCAGCGCCTCCTCTACCCAGCTGTGGTCTTCCGTGAGCTGCTCGAGCTCGCCCTCGCGGAGGCGATAGACACGTGAATCGCCGACTTGAACGATGTACGCCTTATCCTGAATCAGGATAAGCCCGCTAAGCGTGGTGCCCATGCCCTGACGGTTGGGCACGGTCCGGCTCACGTCCAACACGAACCGGTTGGCGGCGGAGACGGCTGCAGCCATCGCGACTTGAGGATTCTCGGACGGGTGGTGGAGATAAACGTCGATAAACGTCTTCGCGGTCAGTTCGCTGGCGATCTGGCCGGCGGCCGCGCCACCCATGCCGTCGCACACGAGGTAGATCGCACCCCGTGTAGCCAGCAGCGCGTCGTCTTCCGAGACGTAGAACTCAAACTTGTCCTCGTTATTCTCGCGAACCCGGCCAAGATCGGTTTTGCACGCGACCGTGGCACGCACGCGCGTATGCAGGTCCGCGCTGGGAGCGAGTTGTTCGGTCGCGTACTCGGCAGTGATCTCGTCCACGCTATTCGGCCGCCTGCTCCGTTCGCTCGACGCGGAACTCCATGCTTCCGAGCCTAATCACGTCATCGGGCTGTAGCGCCGTTCGCATGTTCGGCACGAGCTTCGCGTCGTTGAGCATCGTCCCGTTCGTGCTGCCGATATCGGTGACGAAGATGCCTTCGTCGGTCACCTCGATAAGCCCGTGCTTGCCGCTCACATAAGGGTCCACGATCGCGACGTCGTTGTCGGCGGACTTGCGTCCAAAGGTGTTCACGCCCACCTTCAACGGATATCGCTTGCCTTCGCCGACCAGAGTCGCGGGCGCAACCTCGATCTGCGGCGGTGCCGCGATCGCGGCGGTCCGATTGCCGGAAAGATTCTGGGTCACGTTTCCGCCGCCAGACCCCGGCATGGAGAGCTTTAGCTCGATGCCGCCAAACGAGAGAGTTTCGCCACCGTTGAGGGTGACCTTGCTTCCCACCGAGAGCGGCTGACCGTTTACTTTCGTGCCGTTCGTGCTGCCCAAGTCCTCGAGGGACAGAACGCCTTCTAGCGAAGTGATCTGCGCGTGCCGGCGCGAGGCCCGCGCGTCGGCCAGGAGCACGTCTCCCTCCCGGCCGATCGAGTTCACGCCTGGTCGCAGCGGGTGC
The DNA here is from genome assembly GCA_035295605.1 of Fimbriimonadaceae bacterium. Classification (GTDB taxonomy): domain Bacteria; phylum Armatimonadota; class Fimbriimonadia; order Fimbriimonadales; family Fimbriimonadaceae; genus DAIDHV01. Next base: position 8,925 of record DATGIR010000196.1, read on the forward strand.
TCGCGGCCGCTGGTTTCCACGAGCATCGGGAGCTGAATCGCAGGCGCTCCGAAAGCGTCGCCGTCGAGCGCTCGGTCGAAGATCAGCCCGCAGTCGATGCAGAACATGACCCCAGCCGGATTGAACGATTTACAAACCGGGCACTGAATCGGCTTGATGATCTGGGTTGCGTTGATGGTGGGAGCGGTCCCCATCATCGTCTTGTTCGGATCGGCGGTCGGGGGTGCGCCCATCTGCGTCCGATTCGGGTCGGTCAACAGTTGAGTGCGATTTGAATCGTTCATACGGCTCGAAGCGTAGACGGCGCGGAGGCGGGAATTGGTTGTGACACTACCCTACAGCCGGGCTAGCACTTCGGCCTCACTCAAGCCCATGATCTCAAACGTCTTCTCTCGTGCGGAGGCGCCTCGGACCAGCGTGACTCGGCTCGGCGGAATGTGGAGCTTGTCGGCGAGGACTCGAACCACGGCTTTGTTGGCCTCACCCTCCGAGGGTGGTGCCGTCACCCAGACCTTGATGGCTCCGCCGCTCTGCTCGATGCGGTTGGCGCCGGCACGCGGCGTTACACGAACCCGAAGCCGGCAAGCCGGCTCAGGAACTGAAGCGCTCCTTGGAGGGCGTCGAAGAGGGCTCGGGCGCTTCGAAGCCGGGAGGCACGAAGAGCCGCTCGGCGGCGGCCGAGAAGACCTCGGCAGGAATATCGGTCACGGCCGTGCTTGGCGCGACGACCGCGGCCTGGTCGGCCAAGCCGGACGCCAACCGGTCGATCTCATCCATGTACTTGAGGAGTAGGCCACGGAAACTCTCGACAAAGCGTTGTCGTTCGATCCGCGCCCGGTGGAGTTCCCACCCTTCCTCCGTGATCCGGCGCTGGGCTCTACGCTGGATCTCTTCGGCCAACTCGTGCGCCGCCTCGAGGATCATCTCCTTCTCCTTGAGGATCGACTGACGGTCCTGTTCGAGCTGCTGGCGAGCCTGCACGAGTTCGGCGCGGGTATCCCCCGCTTGAGCCTCGCGCTCGCTAAGTTGTGCCCGAACACGCTCGAGCTCAAGCCGCGTCGCGGCCAAATCCGAACGCAACGCGCCACGTTCCGCCTCTGCAGCATCGAGCGCGGCATCCACCTCTGCGCGGCGGTAGCCGAACATGCCGCGGTGAAGCGGCAGCTCCACTTCTTGGGTGGCAGGCTGTTCGGTACTCATACCTACCCATGAGTATACGATGGGTTAGGTTGAAGAGAACCTGCCATTAGTGCCGTGCTTTGATTGGCGCGGTCGCCGGCGGCCAGCGAGGGCGGGTGAACCCTATAATGTCGTCGGAGGGGCGCCTCGCCGGGTGCGGGAATCGAGGCGCGATACGGTCGCTGAAAAGCTCTTGGAGGATATCGCTGTTTGGGCAGATTCGGGTCACCGACGGAACCCGGGTCATCGATGAGTTCGTAACGCGCCGTAGCGCCCTGCTTCTCGCGCGAATGGCACTCGCCCACGAACGCACCCTGACGCGCACCTCAGCGGCCGAGTCGCTTTGGCCGGACGACTACTACGACGCGACGCGAGTACGGCTTCGCCAGGAGCTCGCCCGGCTCAGAAAGGCACTCGGGGATGCCAGCGAGATCATCCTCATCGACGGCGAAGAAATTCGTCTCGCCGGCGACGTGCTTGTCGACGTGGACGAGTATCGGTCCACCCTCAAGCGGGCCGTCCAATCTCCCTCGACAGCGGAACGCGCGGAACTCCTGGCGCTAGCAGCCGACCTGGCCGAGCAGCCGCTGCTCGAGGAGGCGGACGAGCCTTGGGTCGCGGCCGAGCGTGCGCAGCTCGATCGTGAGCGTTATCAAGCCCTGCTTGACCTCAGCATGTGCAATCGCGAGTCGGGCGACTTCGAGGCTGCCCTGGCTGCGGCGCGACGGGCGATCGCGATGCTCCCGGAGCGCGAAGAGGGCCGCCTGCTTGCGGTCCAGGCGCTCGCCGACCTCGGGCATGCGGCCGATGCGATGATGGAGCTGGGAGCACTGAAGCGCGGGGATCGCGGCGCGTCCACGCCGCATGGAGCGACCGACGCCGTCGGGGTTGGCGACCTGACGCCGGGCTCCGTCCGCCCGCTGCGGTTCTCCCACCCGTCTTCGACCGAGCCCATCTACGGGCGCGAGCGCGAGCTCGCTGAAATCCGTTCCCAACTCGCGCCGACAGGAGACAAGCCGCGCCTTGTTTCCCTCCTCGGCCCAGGTGGCATCGGCAAAAGCCGCCTCATGCTTGAGGCAGCGTCCGAAATCCGCGAACTGTATCAGGGCCGCCTGGCGTACGCCGACCTCTCTGAGCTTCATGACGCCCGTCTGGTCCCGCTCGCGATTCTTCGAGCCCTCCGGGCGGACGCGATTCCAACCGAAAACCCGGCCGAGCGCCTCTCCGCGGTGCTGCCAAAAGAGCCGACGGTTCTGGCGCTTGATAACCTCGAGCAGTTGGGCGCACGGATGCAAGTCTTCGTTCGCCGACTGCTGGAGCGCCACCCGGAGCTCCGAATCCTGGTCACCAGCCGCGGCGCCCTCGGCGTTGCCGGCGAGCACCGGATTCAGGTGGGACCCCTCACTGTGCCGGGAACAAGGAAGGGCGCCGAGCCGGCCGATTCGCCGGCACTTCGGATGTTTGTCGACCGGGCCCGAGCGGGTGGGATCGAAGTCGAGCCCGACGAAACGACCCGCTCCATCGTGCGGCGCCTGGAAGGCGTACCCCTCGCTATCATCCTCGCCGCCGGCCGGCTGCGCACATTGGGGGCGCCGGAGCTCGACGCTCAGCTCCAGGCCAGCTTCGACGTTCTCTCGACCGGACGCCCGGGGGTGCCCGAGCGGCACCGATCCATTCGTCGCGCGGTGGAGGGCAGCTTTAATGCGCTCTCGGTCCAGCTGCAACAAACCCTGTGTGCGCTGGCCGTGTTCAGGGGCGGCTGGACGCTGGCGGCCGCAACGGATGTTTGCCAACTGGACGACACCCTGGACGAGATGGAGGCGCTACTCGACGCCTCGCTCATCTACGTCTCCCAAGAGGGCCGGCAGATCCGGTTCAGGATGCTCGAGTCGATTCGGAGCTACGCGCTGAGCCAGATTGACGACGAGATTCGGGCCGCCGTCCGGATGGCGCACGCTGCTTGGATTGCTCGTCTGGCAGACTCGGTCGCCGTCGAATTCGCCACCGCAGCCGATATCTCCAGGTTCGACGCAGTTGAGGCCGAGTGGGATAACGTTCGCGCGGCTTTGGAGTTCGCGTTGGACGAGGACCCCGAACTCGCCTTTCACTTTGGAGCCTCGCTCCCCTTCTACTGGCGCTACCGCAGCAACGGCTTCGAGGGCTTTCAGTTCTATGAGGACTTGTTCGAGCGCTACGGCGACCTCGCCAGCTCGGAGGCGGGGGCAAGAGCCGCGTTTGGCCAGGTGCTCCTCTTGCAGATGCTCGCGGTCGGAGTCCGGTCCGAAGAACAGATTCGCGCGCTCCATCTGGCGGAGGCTGCAGGCCTGACGTCCCTGTGCGCCAAGCTCCACGTTATTCGCGGCACGCGCGACCAAAACGATCAGCTCTACGCGGAGTGCGCCGCCCATTTCCACGCGGCCGAGGAGCTTATGAAGCAGGAGTCGACCGATTGCGATCGGGCGTTTCTCGCTCTCCACAAGGGGTACTGCTCCTACTTTCAGGGTCGGCCGGACGAGTCGATGGATCTGCTTCAGAGCTCCTATTCGGCGTTTTCCGCCAACGGTGAGCTGTTCCTCCAGTTTCGGGCGAGGCAGTTGCTCGCCTTGGCCGCCCTCGAAACCGGGGAGATCTCGATAGCGTCGAAGGCGCTGGACGGCTTGCTCGACGCGGTGCGTTCGGCCCGATTCCTACCAATGCTGGCCGCCACCTACAGCGCGGAGGGCAAGCTGGCATTCCACGAGACCCGATATGCCGACGCGTTAGATTGGTTCAGATTCGGCCGCGAGGAGTGGCTCGAACGCCGGGTGGACTGGCAGGTCTGCGAATCCGACTACTGGCTGGGTCGGACTCGGTACATGATGGGCGATCTCAAACAGGCGGAGAGCTATGCTCGGCGTGCGCTCGTCAGTTGGTTCGACTACGACTCGCTGACCGCGACTTCGGTTGGACTCGCGAGCCTCGCCGAAATCCTCATTGCTCAGGGCAGAGCGCAGGAGGCTGCGCAGGTGCTGGCCTCCGGCATTCAGCAAATTAGAGACACCAAGGTCTTCATTCTCGCCTCGGAATGGGCGCACTTTGACCTCGTGGAGGGCCAGTTGAAGGCACTCGGGCTCACCCAATTCCCCAATCCGCCTATGTCGCTGTCCGAGATTGTCGAACTCTGCCGCGGCGAGGGCGCGGTGAGCCTGCAACCAGTCGCCTAGCACAGGCATCGGTCCGGCGTCGAGGCCCTGTGCCTTCTCAGGTTCAGGCGATGCC
>DATGIR010000197.1:0-6280 GCA_035295605.1 Fimbriimonadaceae bacterium
CGGCCTGCGGCTGGTTGCTCAGGCCCTCTGCAAGCGGCCGCATTTCTTCGAGGGTGAAGTCGCGGAGCGTGATCCGCTCGCCGATGTTAAACGGCGTGGAAGTCGGGCTATTGATGAGATCGCTCGGCACCGCGACACCGAGCAAACAAAAGGTGAGGCGCCTAAGCTCGGGATCGCGCACGCGCCGGTTGTACGACTCGCGGATGGCGGCGAAGAATTCGTCCGCGCTGAACCCGAGCGAACGGGTTGCGTCGATCTCGTCGAAGAAGACCGCGACGTGACCGGAAATCCGCTCCAGAACGACATCCCGAAGCGCGCCGAACAGCCTCTGGACCCCGCTCAGCCCCGCGTTCTCTTTCCAGAACGCCAGGATCTCGTTCCGCAGCTCGAGCGAACGCCCGATCTCGACGGCGATGCCCGCGTACCACTGTTCGGAAGTCACGTTCCGGCCGCCGATCTTGGTCAAATCGACGAAGGCCGTCCGCGTGCCTGCTGCTTCAAGCCGCCCCATCGTCCGGACGCAGATCGAGCTCTTGCCCATCTGCCTGGAGTTCAGCACGTAGCAAAACTCGCCGGCGGTGAGTGCGTCGAACAGGCGATCGTCGGCCTCGCGCTTGACGTAGCTCGTAGCGTCCGCCGCGAGCGTTCCGCCGGCGACGAAGAACGAGGACCTGGGTTCGGCTGCGTCGGCCAACGGAGGGCTAGTTTACGACACGCCGGCCAGGAGCTCCTCCAGCGAATCCACCCGCTTCACCGCCTCGAACCGGTCGAACGCGCCGTGCTTGTCGGCGATGTTCAACCACTGTTTTAGCCGTTTGACCGTCCACTTAGGCACTTCGCTCTCGTAGAATCGGACCCACTCAACGAGCGCGACCAACAGCCTCGGCCAGTCGGTTTCCGGTGGCTCGGGCGCGTCCAAGCCCAATTCCCGCGCGATCCGGTAGGGAAGGGAGGGATCGGCAAGCCCTCCCCGACCGAGCATGAAGTGGATGCAGCCGGTTTCGTCGCGGCAGCGGCGAAAGTCGTCCATCGTCCAGATGTCGCCGTTCGCCACCACGGGCACGCCGAGCGACTCTCTTACCCGCCGGATCGGCGCCCAGAACACCGGCGGCGCATACCCTTGAACCCGAGTTCGAGCGTGAATCGTGAGCCAATCAGCGCCCCCTTCCGCTGCCATCGCCGCATTCTCGTAGATCGCGTCCGGGCAGTCCCACCCTAACCTGAGCTTGGCCGAAACGGGAATCTGAGCCGGCACCGCCGAGCGAACCGCTTCCACCACCTCCCTAATCCGGCACGGATGGAGCAACAGGGACGCGCCGCCGTCGTTGCGGTTAACGGTCGGGGCAGGACAGCCGAAGTTGATGTCGATCGCCTTCGCACCCGCCCGGCAGGCCACCAGCGCTGTCTGAGCCATTCGCTCGGGGTGGCCGCCAAGAATCTGCACCTGTACAGGCATCCCGGTCGGCGTCACGCCGCCGTGCCTAAGTTCCGGCACCTCACGCCGGAAGACCTTCGCCGGAAGGACCTCGACGCTCACGCGAACGAACTCGGAAACTCCGAAGCTGAAAGCGCCTGTAGCGCCTTGAAGCGCCCGCATCGGAGCATCGGTGATGCCATCCATCGGCGCGAGAACCAGGGCGGGCGAGTCAGCTTTCAGCATGGGGGACAAAACAAAGCCATTGGCTTAACAATCACCCGTCGCCCCGGTGCCAGAATTCGACAGGAGGAGACACATCAATGAGTACGACAATTGAAGGCATCGACGCACGCGGCTACCTAATCGGTTGGGCCAAGGCCGTGACCGGTATGACGGTCGCCGACATCAAGGCGATTCCCGACGAGAAGTGGACGGCGACGTTCGGCGGCTGCACGCGGCCGTGTAACGAGCTAACCGCCGACACGATTTCCTTGCTTAACTGGGTGACCGGCGAGCTGACGGGAACCAAGTCTGGCGGCGATTACATGGAGACGATGAAGCAACTCGCCGCCGACGTGTCGACCAAGGGTGCGGCGATCGCAAAGTTCACCGAGTCGGTCGACAACCTGGCCGCCGCGCTTGCCGGCGCGACGGATGAGCGGCTGAATTCGATGGTGACGCCGCCTTGGCAGATGGAGACGCCGCTGTACATGGTCGCCCTCATCGCGGTCAGCCACATTTGGTACCACGACGGACAGTTTAACTATGTGCACTGCCTGCTCGGCGACAACAAAGTCCATTGGATGGGCGAGGGCTAGCCGGTCGTTCGTTCGCTTCTAGTAATTCTCGCGCTCTTGGCGGCGGCATTCGCCGCCGCCAAGAACCCAACCGTCGTGATCACAACGAGCCTCGGCAAGCTCGTCGTCGAGTTGGATGCGAAGAACGCGCCAAAGACGGTCGCCAACTTTCTACGCTACGTCGACGCGCACCGGTACGATGGCGGCATATTCCACCGGACGGTGAAGCCGGACAACCAGCCGGACAAGGTCATCAAGATCGAGGTTATTCAGGCCGGGGTTAACCCGAAATTCGAGAAGATGGACTTCCCGCCCATCAAGCTCGAGCAGACGAACTCGACCCACCTTCGCCACGTGGACGGCACAATTTCGATGGCCCGGGACACCCCGGATTCCGCCACGTCCGACTTCTTCATTTGCATCGGCGATCAGCCCGAGCTCGACTTTGGCGGCAAACGCAATTCAGACGGGAAGGGCTTCGCCGCGTTCGGGCACGTGGTTTCGGGCATGCAGGTAGTGCGCAAGATTCAGCATTCGCCGGCAAAGGATCAGGCCCTTACGCCGCCCATCCTCATCAAGTCGATCCGCCGACGCTAGCCCTCGGTCAGTCGGATTCGCTCTGCCTCGATCTGGACCTTGCCCTCCTTATAGAGCACTCCGAGGAGCTTCTTGAACGCGCCCTTGCTGAGTCCGAACATCGCCTGAATCCGCTCGGGCGGGGACTTGTCGGAGACGGCGAGTGTGCCGCCCGCTTCGCGCAGAGCAGCCAGCACCCGCTCGCGTTCCCCAAGCACGGCCTCGAACCCCTGCGGCCGCAACGAAACCGCGACCTTGCCGTCCGGCCGAACGCTCTTGACGTAACCGCGCCGGATCTCGCCGACCTTCATCTCACCTGTCCATTCGTCGCGAAATAGCGAGCCTTGGAAGCGGTCGTCGATGACGACCTTCCGCATGTCCGGCAAAAGCTCGGCGATCAGCAGCTTCACCGCTTGCCCGGTCTTCAGCGCATGCCCGTCGCGTTGCAGGAACTTGGAGAGCTTGCTGGAGCACGCCACCCGCCTCGAGACCGGGTCGAGATACACGCGAACCAGATAGGATCGCCCTTCCCGCATTGGCGACCACTGCTCCCGCACCGGGCAGAAGAGATCCTTGTCCAGCCCCCAGTCCAGGAATGCGCCGGAAGACGTGACCGAGATCGCCCGCATCACCGCGAACTCGCCAACGGCGGCGGCCGGTTCCTTTCGCGTCGCCACCGGCCGGTCCTCGGAGTCCGTGTAGACGAACACCCGAAGTTTGGGCTCGATCTCCTCGCGCGGCGGGCATTGGCCGCGCGGCAAGAGCACCTCGAGGCCCTCGTCGTCCACCAGATAGATGCCGTGGCGGGTCTCGCGGGCCACCTTCAGCTCTTGGAACTCGCCTAGACGCACGCTGAGAGTTTGGCAGTGCGCGTTCTTTTCCCCACCGCGTCCGGGTCGGTCTTCCTCACTCCGTCGGTCTGACTCTGCGCTGATCGTCCGCGGTTTTTTGTCCATTGCTTCCTCGGTCTGACACGTCGCTGTTTCGCTCGCAAGAGTTCGCGGTGGACCCCTAACCTTGCCCTTACGGCTTCAAACAACGGGGTCCCTGGTGCGGACTCTTAGGCTCGCGGCGACGAATAGGCCCGAGGAAGCAATGGACGACTGATTCGGGGACGATCCTGACTCCCTGACTCCCCGACTCCCTGACTTCCCTGACTCCCTGACTCCCTGACTTCCCTGACTTCCCTGACTTCCCTGACTATCCTGACTTCCCTGCTACGCTAAACGATGCCCTTTTCCGAAGCCGAGAAGCGGGAGATTCGCGGACGCTGCACGCGCTTTCTCAGCCACGGCCCTCCCGGCCCGGTCTCCGAACGCCTACGCCAGATGGCGGACTCCGAATACGCCAAGTCCATCCAAGACTTCTACGGCAGCGGCGGATTTCTCGCCGACTTCGAGGCCGAAGTTGCCGCGCTGCTCGGCCACGAGGAGGCGGTCTTCATGCCGAGCGGGACGATGGCCCAGCAGATCGCCCTCCGAATCTGGTGCGACCGAGCCGGCAACCCGAACGTCGCGTTCCACCCGACCTGCCACCTCGAAATCCACGAGCAGGGCGCCTACCGGGTGCTTCATCATCTGTGCGCTCAGCTTGTGGGCGGCAAGGACCGGCTCTTCACCCTCCGGGACCTGGAAGCCCTGACCGTCAAGCCGGCTGCCCTACTCATCGAGCTTCCTCAGCGCGAGATCGGCGGGCAGTTGCCGAACTGGGACGAGCTTTCCGCGATATGCGACTGGGCGAGGCACAAGGGTATCAAGCTCCATCTCGACGGCGCCCGGCTGTGGGAGTGCCGCCCGTTCTACGACCGATCCTACGCTGAGATCGCGGGTCTGTTCGACTCGGTGTATGTCTCGTTCTACAAAATCCTTGGCGGGCTCCCCGGGGCGATGCTGGCCGGGCCGACGGAGCTCATCGGCGAGGCGAAGATTTGGCAGCGGCGCCACGGTGGGAACCTCCACACCCTCGCCCCCAACGCGATTGCGGCGAAGATGGGGCTTGAGCAGCGCCTTCCCCGAGTCCCGCTCTACTGCTCCAAGGCGGCGGAGATCGCTGCCACGATCGGCGATATCCCGGGGCTCACCCTCGTTCCGGAACCTCCGCCGACCAACATGATGCACCTTCACTTCACCGGGAACCTCGCCGCCATGGAGGATGCGGTGTGGCAGATTTCGCGAGATACCGGCACATTTCTCTTCGCGTCGTTCGACAAGACCGAGTGTGAAGGCGTCGGCAAAGTCGAGGTATCGATTCACGAGCCGGGGCTCGAGCTCGATCCGAAGGAGATTCGCGAGCTGATGGCACGAATCCTCGTTGCGGGCGGGGTGGGTGTCAATGCTTGAATTCGAGCGTACGGACACGTTGCACCCGCAGTTCATCAGCCTCGTCGCGCGCCTCGACGCCTTTCTTTCCGAGCTCAACGGGGAGGCCCACGGGTTCTACGCCCCCAACAACAAGCTCGATCCCGAAGTGAAGGTCGTTGTCGTGGTACTCGACGGAGAGCCCGTCGGTTGCGGCGCGCTCCGCGCCCGGGGCAGCCGGGAAGTGGAGATCAAGCGGATGTTCGTCGACCCTGCCCGGCGAGGACAGGGAATCGGCCGCGCAATTCTGGGCGAGCTGGAGGCATGGGCGAAGGAGCTCGGCCATGAGCGAGCGGTACTGGAAACCAGCCGCCGCCTGACCCCGGCGGTGAGCCTTTACCGGGGCAAGGGCTACGAGCCGATTCCCAGCTATCCGCCTTACGACGAAGCGCCCGACAGCGTGTGCATGGCCAAGTCGCTTGGGCCTTCCTGAAGGCCCTCACAGTTTAAGGAGATTCGTCCACGCTTCGCGGGTAAGACCGTTAACATTGTGATCACCGCGCTCACGCTTTTTGCCGTCTGCCTGGCCCCCGGCAACGCACACGATGCCTCCGCCAAGTCCCGCGGAATGGTCGACTCCAGCCTGTACGCGGGCCTCGTCTGGCGAAACATCGGCCCGTTCCGCGGCGGTCGGGTCGCCGCCGTTTCCGGCGCGGTCGGCCAACCGGGCACCTTCTACATGGGGATGCCGCTCGGCGGCGTTTGGAAAACCACCAGCGCGGGCACGACCTGGTTCCCGGTGATGGACTCGGTCAAGGACGCCTCCTCGGTCGGCTCCGTCGAGGTGGCGCCCTCGGACCCGAACGTGATCTATGTCGGCATGGGCGACATGGTGACCGGCGGCGGTATCAACGAGGGCAACGGCGTGTACAAGTCCACCAACGCCGGCAAGACCTGGGAGCACCTCGGCCTCGACGAAACCAAGCAGATTCCCTCCATCCTCGTCGACCCCCACGACCCGAACTTGGTCATGGTCGCGGCACAAGGCAACATCCACGAGAAGTCGGACAAGCGCGGCCTATTCCGCAGCACGGATGGCGGAAAGAGTTGGACCAAGACCCTCTACGTCGATGACCAGACCGGCATCCAGAAGATCGCCTGGGCGTATGACAACCCCAAGGTCATGCTCGCCA
>DATGIR010000198.1:0-2665 GCA_035295605.1 Fimbriimonadaceae bacterium
GTACTTGATCAATCCGCGTGAGAGCTACGAACTGGCGGGCGACGTGCCGAACGTGTGCTTCCCTTGTGCCGCGCTTGCGGACGCGCCGAGCGGAAAGATCACGATCTACTACGGGTGCGCGGATACGGTGACGGGCTTAGCCCACACCGAAATTCAGGAGTTGTACGACTACATTCGGAAGAATTCGGAGTAGGGGGAGGCGCCCTCCTCCCGGAGGGGGGAGAGACGCAGGCGGTGCTTATGGCAGGCTGCGGACCTGGAGGGCCATCGTCTCGCCACCGACGGTTATCGCACCCTGCGGATCCCGGCATAGAGTGAAGAACATCTTCCCTAATCGGAAGGACGCGACGGCGGTTTCGTACAGGGCGGCGCCGACGAACGTTGGAGCGGCCAGAACCGGCGAGCTGAGGGCCTCGTCGATCTCGGAGATCGAGTTCACTTTGGCGGCAAAGTCGGCGTCCATAATGCTCAAAACGACCCGGATGTCCGGGTTCAACTCCTTGGCGGTTAGGCCGACCCCCAGGTTCACGGCATCGGTTGGGGTCAGCACGACGATTGCCTTGGCGCGCTTGACGCCGGCCCGGATGAGGGTGTCCGACTCGCGGCCATCGCCAATCACGACATGGGCCTTGGACCGGGCCAGGCTCATGTACTCTCCGTCTTCCGCCTTCTCCACCGCAACCACCGGCGCCTTCAGCCGAACGAGCTCCTCGACCGTGCGGTAGCCGACCGTTCCGATCCCGACGACGATGACGCCGCCATGCTCGGGGACATGATGATGGCCGCGCAACTGCACGAGTCGGGCGGTGAGGATGTAGTCCGTCACCACGGAAAAGAGCACGGCGAGGCCGGCCGCACTGATGATCATCATGAAGCAGGTGTAAAGCTTCAGCCAACTCGTGGCATCTTTGGGCGTGATGTCGCCGTAGCCAACGGTCGTCGCGGTTGTAACCACAAAGTACAGGCTATCGACGAGCGACAGCTTCATCCCGATCTGAAAGACCACGACGCTGACGGCGACGATCGAGAAGATCGCGATCAAGACGGCACGCATCTGTACGGATGTGTTCAGCCAAACCCCTCGAACGAATCGGGTAACGGCGAGCGGCGAGAGGGCCCTGAGCAGCAAGTGGGTTCGCTCATGTTTGGGAGCCTTCTCGGCCATCGTGTCCGCGTGAGTCATCACGACGGCCGATTCGCCCTCTGCCAGCTCCGCGGGTTCGGAGGAGTGGCATTCGCCTCCGGCGCCGATGACCACCAGGGGCCGCTCGGAAAGCCGCTGGGCGCCGGTGAGACTGAGGGCGAGGAAGCGCTCGCCCCCGGCATGGACGGCGGTCAAAATCGAATCTCCGTAAGTTGCGGCGGCGAACGCAGGGGCGGCAGCGGCCGTCATTGCGATCGCGCGATGCACACCGAGGTGCTTCTCGGCGTGACGGGCCAGGTCGGGATCGACGATCCTCGCGATGATTCGCTTCTCAGGGAAGCGCCGGAGGACATCCAAGGCGACCTCGACGCTCGTGCCGTCGTTGTGCATGGCAGCGATCACGGCGTCAACCGCTTCGAGACCGCATTGAACGAGGAAGTCCTCATCCCGAGCATCGCCGATGAAGACGTTTGCGCCGCGCTTCTTCACGGCCCCCACCCAGTCTTCGCGTGAGGCCATGGTGACGACGGTGACCTCTTCGCCGAGATCGAGGAGCAAGTTCACCACGCGGTAACCCACCTCGCCCATGCCGCAAACCATCACGTGAGCCATCAGGTGGGTTGTAGCAGAGTGGGCGCTATGGAGGTGTGCTTCGCCGGATTAACTACCCATCTGGGTGATGCGGCCGCCGGTGACGGGAAGGTAGGCCCCGGTTACATAGCTCGCAAGATGGCTCATGAAGAAGGCGCAGGCGTTGCCGATTTCGTCGCCGCTTCCGTGGCGGCGGAGCGGAAGCGAAGCTGCGAAACCCTTCGAACCCGCCGACTCGAGGTCGACCTTCTCAGTCGCCATCCAGCCGGGGGCGACCATGTTCACGGTGATGTTCTCCGGACCGAGCTCGACGGCGAGGGATCGCGAGAGGCCGACCATCGCGCCCTTCCCCGCCATGTAGACGGTCCAGCCGCCCGGAGCCATGTTCCAGACTTCGGTGACGATGTTGACGATGCGGCCGCCGCCCTGCACGTTGAATTGGGGTCGAACCGCTTTCACGACGTTGACCACCTGCTTGCAGCCGAAGTCGTATGAGTTTGCGAAGTCCTCCCAGCACGTCTCGCCGAAGGGGCCGTCCTGCTTGCCGTTGATGGCGTTGTTCACCACGCCGTCGAGGTGGCCGAACTCGGCGATGACGGCGTCGACCATCTTCTGGACCGTTTCGGAATCTCGGACGTCGGCCCGGAAGGCTTTGCCGCCGATCTCGTTGGCGACAGCCTCGGCCCTGTCCTTGCTGGAAGCGTAATTGACGGCGACGGTTGCCCCTTCGCGGGCCAGGACGCGACTAATGCATGCGCCGATCGCCCGGGCGCCGCCGGTGACGAGGATCACCTTGCCCTCGAGCATCAGTCGCGGTCCTCAAAGGTCGTTGTCAGGGCTTGGACCTTTCCGGTCTCGGAAGCCGCATAGAGCCCCTCGACGATCTCGACGACGTGAGCGGCATGCTCGGCGGAAGCGTTAGGCAGCACG
>DATGIR010000199.1:0-13461 GCA_035295605.1 Fimbriimonadaceae bacterium
TCGACCGCCTCGGCGAGCGGACGATCACCCTTGATTGCGACGCGATCCGGGCCGACGGCGGGACGCGCTGCGCGGCGATCACCGCCGCGTATGTTGCCACGCACGATGCGATGCGCTGGATGATGAACAACCGCATGCTCAAGCAGATGGCGCTCAAAGAACCGGTAGCCGCAATTTCCGTCGGCGTCGTAGGCGGCCAGGAGGTGCTCGACCTCGACTACGACGAGGACAGCACGGCGAACACCGACATGAACGTCGTGATGACCGGAAGCGGCCGCTTCGTCGAGGTGCAGGGCACGGCGGAACACGAGCCGTTCTCCGCCGAAACACTCGGGAAGATGCTCAAGCTCGCCAAGAAGGGGTGCGAAGAGCTCATGGCCGCCCAGAAAGCGGTCCTCGAAGCCTGACGTGCCGCCCCAGCGCCTCGTCATCGCCACCCACAATCGGAAGAAGGCGGGCGAGATGACGACCATCCTCGGCGCCGCCCTCCCCGGAATCGAGCTCCTGACACTCTCCGATTTCGAGGGCGCGCCCGAGCCTGACGAAACCGGCGAAACCTACATCGCCAATGCGCGCATCAAGGCCGAGTCGGCCGCGGGCTTCACCGGCGAGTGGTCGCTTGCCGACGATGCCGGATTGGAGATCGATGCCCTCGACGGCGCGCCTGGGCTCTACTCCAAGCGCTTCGGCGGGGAAGAGCTGCCGTTCCCCGAGAAGATGGCGAAGATCCTGTCGATGCTGGAGGGCATGCCGGAGGGGGCTCGCGACGCGAGGTTTAGGTGCGCGGTTGCCCTTGCCCGCCCCGGCCAGCCGACCGAAGAGTTTGAGGCTACGTGCGAGGGCCGAATCGCCGAAACCCCCTCCGGCTCCGGCGGCTTCGGCTACGATCCGATCTTCTACCTGCCCGAGTTGGGACGCACGATGGCTGAGCTAACCCCGGCGGACAAGCACACCGTCAGCCATCGAGGGAAAGTTCTACGCAAGGTGATCGAGCGACTTCGAGCGCAGGCCTGCCCACCACTCTCCTGAAGACAATGTCAGTCCCGGGGCTCGATTGCGTTGGCTAAACTCATTTCAAGATGCAGACGCTCGGCCGGATTCTCCCATGCCTCGCTCTTCTCCTCACCCTCCCGACGGGGTGGGCGGGACCGGCGCATGTCGCTCGGCAGGCGGACGCAGCGTTGTCCACCGTGAGCTTTCGCGGTATCCAGGCGCCCGACGGCAGGCCCCTCGGCGACGAGACGCACGTGGAGTGCCGCGTCTACGACCCTAAAAAGCCTGAATCCACCAACGTTCTCGCCCATGGGGTGGGGAACGGGGGCGCGCCGACCTTCGAGCTCAGCCTCCTCAACAACACCTATACGCACGAGACGCTGAACGGCTGCCGGTGCAATCTGGCAATCTACGGCAAGGGCGAGGTCAAGTGGGACGTGACCGGCTACGTCGAGTTCACGTTCATCGACGGCACGAAGGCGAGCGCCAACTTCGGGAAGCTCAAACTTGGAAACGGGGACGGATATAAGACCAAATACGATCTGTTGATCGACGGCCTGTAGGCAACCCTATTTCCTCATTGCCGCCTTCAAGATGAACCACACGTTCGCGGGCCGCTCGGCGAGACGCCGCGTGAAGTAGGGATACCAACTATCCCCGAACGGCACGTAAATCCGAACGTTGAATCCCTCCGCTACGAGCGACTCCTGCAGGTCCCGACGGATTCCGTAGAGCATCTGATACTCGAACCGGGACTTGTCGATCCCCTTTGAGGCCACAAACCGGTTCAGCTCGGCGATAATCGCCGAGTCCTGAGTGGCAATCGCGGGGTAGAAGGCGGCCTCCAACAGTCGCTTGGCCTGGCGCACGTAGGCTTCGTCGACCTTCGCCTTCTCCTTGTACGCCACCTCCGGCGGCTCCAAATAAGCTCCCTTCACGATCCGGCAGCGTGCCTTCAATCGGATGATTCGTTCCACGTCCTCGTCGGTCCGGAACAGGTAGCTTTGAAGCACGGTGCCCGTGTTGGGAAAGTCGGGCAGTACCCGCTCCAGCATCCGGATGGTGGTCTCGGTATAAGCCGAGCTCTCCATGTCCAGCCGAACGAAGTTATCCTTCTCCATCGCGGCCGTAAGGACTTCGCGAAGGTTCCGCTCGCAAAAGGCCTCGCCCTGATTGAGGCCGCACTGGGTCAGCTTGATCGAGATGTTGAGCGGCTCGGCGGGTGGTAGATCCGATCCGACCGCGCCGGTTCCCGGGACCAAGACCGGAGCCGCCCCGGACGGCAGCGAAGCGGGGATCGCCTCGAGCATCCGGATGTACGTTTGAATGGCGCTGCAGGCCTCCGCCTCCGAGCGCGTGTTCTCGCCCAGATAATCGAGCGTCACCCGAAGATCCTTCTTCAGCAACTCCGTCGAGGCGGTCAAAGCCTCGTCCAGGGTGTCGCCGGCAATGAACCGGCGAACGAGCGGCCGAAACAAGAACCAGCGTCGGACCATCCGCTCCACCGGCTTGAGGCCTGAGGCTCGGAGGATCAGCGCGCGCGCAAGCATGCAACGCAGATTGAACCCAATTATTCAGAACGGCGTTAGTTTTCGCGCTGGCCAAGTACAGCCGGCGCCGAAGAGGGGTCCTCGAGCCATGCCCGAACCGGCGAATCCGTCGCAAGATTCAACAGCTCGTGCGGATACTCCTCGCCGTTCAAGAAGCGCAGGATTTGATGCGGCGTCGACGCGGCCTCCGCCGCGGTCGGCTCCGGCGGCCACTCTAGCCGACGGTAGTGGGGAAGCGGTATCCGGTGTGCCGACCCGAGCAGACTGAGCACCTCTACCCGGTCCGATATCGAGGGCGCCAGGACCTCGATCAGTTGATCGACGAGCCGGACCCCTTGCCCGGTGGCAACTCCGCCCTTTCGGACGGCGCGGAAGTAACGCACCGCGCAGTGCTGATCGAAGCAGAGAACCATGCGAGTTGCACCCTCCATGGCTTCCAAGGGGTCGAGGGTTGCCGCCAACGAGTGGCCGGCGCGGTTGAACGTGAAGAGAACGCGGCAAAACCGGTCGAACAGGTCGAGCCGCTCCTCGTCGCCATCGAAGAGGTGAACCTCCAGCGGTCGCTCGCCAAAGTAGGCGGCGAAGGCCCCGGCAACCGCCGGCATGCACCGCACGCTGCCTGCGCCAAGCACCGCGATACGCTCTGCATCCATACGTCTTCGGCGAACTTACCGGAAGCCGATCGCCATTTCCTTTCGGAGCATGGCTCGCGCTCGGAAAAGCCAGCTCTTGACGGTTCCCTCCGGCTTGTGGAGTTCGGCCGCGATCTGGTTCACGTCTTTGTGCTGGAAGTGGCGCATAAAGAGGATGCGACGGTACCGAACCGGCATTCGCTCGAGCGCCGCCACGATTTCGCCGCGCAAGACAGCGGCGCCCACGCTCTCCTCCACGCTCGCTCCCTCGTCGGCGATGTTCGCTTCGTTGCCCTCGAGGGCGGCCGGCTTCCGGCTTCGATTCCGCGCGAGGTCTACGCAGCAGTTCGTGCAGATCCGGCAGAGCCAGGGTCCGAGCGGTCTTTCGGTGTCGAACTCCGGCAGGGCTCGAAGTGCCTTGAGAAGGGTTTCCTGCACCGCGTCGGCCGCATCTTCACGATTTCTCAGCAAACGCTGCGCCAGCGCCATCAGGGAGTCTCGATACGCGCCCAAGATCTCCTCGCAAGCCGCTTCGTCGCCCGAAATCGCCTTCGCGACTAGGTTCGAATCGGTAGAGATTGCTGGCGGGTGCTTCATTGCCGAACCCGCACTCATTGTATGCCCTTTTTTGCGATCTGCCAAATCCTTTTGGGCCCGCACTCTTGTTGGCAGTAAGTTTCCCAGGCCGGCTTTCCGATACCACTTAATAACCTGCAACCGCACTGCAACACGGACCGGTTGTCAGGTTCAAGAGTGAATCATGGAAGCACGGAAGCTAGCCGGCCAGATGGCGGCAATTTGCCCCTTCGCACTCCTTATCGGCATGGGCTACTCGGCCCGCCAACAGGCGTTTGGCCAGCCGATCCTCCAGTACTCAGAAGCCCAGAACCGGCGCCTCGAGGCGTACCGTCCGATCGTATCGGAGGCCCTTCCTCCGACATCCGATGCGACTCAGATTCGGCACTATGCCGACGTCTGGATTCATACCGCCGACATGAACAAGCTGCAGGCGCTCACACCGGCCTACCAAGAAGACATGACGGAGGAGAATGCTCGCGCC
The DNA here is from genome assembly GCA_035295605.1 of Fimbriimonadaceae bacterium. Taxonomy (GTDB): domain Bacteria; phylum Armatimonadota; class Fimbriimonadia; order Fimbriimonadales; family Fimbriimonadaceae; genus DAIDHV01. The sequence goes on from DATGIR010000199.1 coordinate 4,236, forward strand.
GAGATCATCTCCGACTGGCGGTGGGCGGTGCAGTCGCTGAACCACTTTATGCGACGGGAGCTCCTCGAACACGAGGATTCGCTTGCGGTTGAGGACGCCACTCGCCTGATTCGAGTGTGCGAAATTATCAAGTACTCCGACTTCACGACGCTTCGCATCGCGAATTCAAATTCGAGTCACGCGATCCCGCTCATCGCGCCGCGCTTGAGCGGCGTCTCCAAGGCCGACAGCGAGGCGTTCAAGGCTGCTGCTGCCGCCACCGGCGCCAACCACAGCAAACTGCCCGCCATGTATAAGGTGATCAAGGCGAACTACGAGGACTATCAGGTTCGCCGGATTACGTTCGGCCGCGAGGCAGGGACGGACATGCCGTCCTCGCCGGACGACGACATCACGGGTTACTGGTTGAGCAACTCCAACCTCCAGCGCGTGTACGTGCTGGCGGTGCGAGACGAAGCGAAGCTTCGGGAGAACGAGCGGACCTTGCTCGGTTTCGGCGCTAGCCGCCTGAAATCGTAATCAGGTTGCCTTCGCGCAAGTCGACCGTGAATTGACCCTTGAGCGCCGCATCGGCTGCCCGTCGGGCGTCGGTTTCCTTGAAGTCCCAGTTGACCTGAACCAGCGGATCCTTGATCCCGTTCAGCCAAACCGGAACTCGATACTTACCGGCGAGCGCTTTGGCAAACTCCTCGAGCGTGCCGGTGCCGGTCGCAACATTCTCGGGGTGTGTGCCCGGAATGGCGATGATCGCCTGATCCGTCTTCGGTGCGTCCAGAACCTGGATGTTCAGGAGGTCGGTTTCCGGATTCTTGTTCTCGAGCGTGCGCTCCAACTTGAGATTCTTGTCAACCGTCGTCTCGGCAAAGGGCGTCATGCCCGGCTCGATCCGAAAAACCACCGTCTTCTTTGCCTGCGGCGAGAAATAGACTACCGGCTGATCCTGCTTCATCGAGATCGTGAGCTGATCGCCGTTGGATCCGGTGGTGGTTCCAAACGGGCCCGCGGGAATTGGCCCGTCCGTCGTACCCCGATGATTCTTGATCGAGATCACCGCGCCCACCAGGAGCACCGTCGCGAGCCCCGCGAATGTGACGAGCCGGAGTCGCATGAACCACGCCTTGGGGGCGACTTGCTTTTGTTCCCAAAGGTGCCGGTCCAACCGTGCGCCGATCCGCTCATTCAAATCGAAGGGGATCTCGATCGGGGTCTCTCGGAGCTTCGAGAGTTGGTCGAGCGTCGCCGCAAACCGATCATACTCCGCGCGCAGTTCGGCGTCGGCGTTCAGCTTCTGCTCGAAGCTGAGCCGTAGGCCGGTATCGAGGCTGCCCTCGTGATAGGCGCTAAAGAAGTCGCGGGCTTTTTCGGTCGTCATGCGTGCTCGTGCCTTTCGTCTTTGACTTAACGGCTCAGAAAAAGTTCCTCGTTCCGCATTAAAATGTCGCGCAGCGAAAGCCGCGCCCGGTTTAGCCGGCTCTTAACCGTGCCCAGCGGCAGGTCCAACGCCGCGGAGATTTCCTCGTAAGAGAGCATCTCGACGTGGTACATCACGATCATCGCGCGCTGATACTCCGGTAGCTCGACCAATGCCGATTCCACGGTCTCTTCCCGCGCCTCGCGAATCGATTCTTCGAACGGAGACTTGCCGGGATCTTCGACCTGACGTTCGACCTCGCCTTGATCTGTCTGCAGCGCGGCTTCCAAGCTCACCGTCTGCCGGTTCTTTTCCTTCTTGCGAATGTCGAGGTAGCAGTTGGTGAGAATCCGGTAGAGCCACGTCGTGAAAGCGCTCTGACCCTTGAAGTTCGGCAACGCGTTGAACACCCTCACGAACGCGTCGCCGACCACGTCCGCCGCCTCCTCCGCGCTGTGGGTGAGCCGAAACGCGTACTGGTAGGCGCGCGCGGAGTGCTTTGAAATGAGCGCGTCGAACGCCGAGCGGTCTCCAGCCTGCGAGCGCTGGATCAGCATCGAATCGTCGAGGTAGCGCTCGCTCATGTTCCTATTGAGTTACGACGGCCTTCGGCGCATCGCTACGTGCTTCTCGAATAGCCCTCTGTTCCTCTTGCGAGAGGGTTCGGTCCGAGCGCCCCGAGGCGAGCGGCTTGCAGTAAACGCGGCAGTCGTTTCGGCCGACCAGGCTCGTCACGATGCATCCGTCGCCGCGTTCGTCGCATATCGCCAGGGCGAAGCTCTGGTTGCCCCCGACTTCGGGAAACGCGTCGTACCGGACCAGGCCGACGAACTGCTTACTGGCCATACTCTTGCGTTGGAGTTCTTCGACATGGGAATCCAGGGAATCCAGCCGTTCCTGGGTGGTGATCTGACCGCGAAGGTGATCGTAGAGCAGCTTTTCCAAGTTCTCGCCGCGCGTGTCGTCGAGCAATCGTCGCCATTTGCCATGATCGGCGGCCATCTTTCTGCCGAGGATATAGATGGCCAGTAAAAGTCCTAGATATCCTAGGGCCAGGACGAGGAGCGCGGTCGCCGAGTGGTCGGCCAAGATCCGTAAAACACTATCCATATGCAGCACTCGGTCGTGAATAAAGAAACTGAAGTGAGCCTACCCGCGACCGGAGTCGTGTCCGCGCCAAGGAGAAAGTCGCATCGAAGCGTGTGGGCACTGGTCATTTTCCTAGCTTTTGCGCTGTTCGTGTACCTAAACGTTCACTTCGCGGTCGTCGACGGGCCGTCGATGCTTCCGACCTTCAAGAACGGCCAACGCCTCACCTACTGCAGCGCCTACTGGCTCGTCGGTCCGATCCACGATAACGACGTCGTCATCATCAAGGACGACTACAAGGACAGCAAGACCGGCTTCATCATCAAGCGCGTCTACAAGATGGCCGGCGAGAAGGTCGATCTCGGCAACACGCCCCGCGGGTGGAACATCGCCAATGGCCTTTACACCGTGCCCGAGGACTCCGTTTACGTGCTCGGCGACAACCGCCCCAAGTCGGAGGATAGCCGCTACCTTGGCGCGATTCCGATGGGCAAGGTCCTCGGCAAAGTCATCGTCAAGCCGTGAGGCGCTACCCGACCGGGACATACGGTCGGCAGCGCTTGGAATTCTTTCCCGCTCCCCGTAAGTCGCCCCTGCGTGCGTTCGCCGCGCTGGTCTTCCCTTGGTACGGAGAGCAACTCGTGCTCTGCGACATCGTCGATCGCGGTTGGTGCATTCCAAGCGGCCGCGTCGAGCCCGAGGAGTCGAGCCTCGACGCGGTTCGCCGCGAAGCGCGTGAGGAGGCCGGAGCCGAACTTGGCGCCGTCCACTACATCGGCTGCTACCGAATCACGGAGCGTCGGGAGGTCCGTTGGGCTGACTGCTTCACCGCGCGGGTTTCGTCGCTGGTCGAGATCGCGATGCCCGAGGAGAGCCGTGGCCGTCGGCTAACGACGATGGACGAGCTGCCACAGGTGTACCACGAGTGGAACGAGCTCATCAAGCTCGTCTTCGAGTTTGCGCACGAGAGCCTGCTACGAAGCGAGAGCCCACCCGCTAAGCAGTAGGCTGGGCCGACTCCTCCCGCGGGAATGCCAGCTCCAGGGTGTGATTCACTTCGGTCGCCTTCCAGCGCTGGGTCAGGTTTTGCCACACCGCGCAAATGGTTGCGAGTTGGGCTTCGTCGATCGGCGGCCGCTCGGAGCTGTCGCCGTTCGTTGAGGAACTCCAGGCCTCACAAAGCGCTTCGTAACTTGGCGGCACGCCCTGGGACGAGACGGTCTGGATGAGACCGACGAGGCGCTCCGTGTCGATCGCCTCGACAGAATACGCCCGGACGTCCGGAGTGCCCTCCTCGCTCCCGAAATCGTTCAAGTCGCGTCCTGCCGCAACGAGGCCGAAGAATGCCGTCGAGTACCCGAGGGTCGCCTCGACCGCGTAGTGCAGCAGGTCGTGGTACACGAAGAAGTCGGCGTTCGCCGGCGAAGCGGTGAACCAGGTGGCCGAGCCGTCGTCGCGCAAGCAGTTGAGCGTCGCCGGCCGGTTCGCGTGTTTGGCAAAGCGGATCAACATGGATGTGCCCGTCCCCGTGCTTCAACCTTGGAGTCGGGGGCGTACTCTACTAATGTGAACGCGCTGTTCTGCATTTTGGTTGCGGTTTGTGCCGCGCCGGGCCACGCGCAGCGGCAACCTGTCGGGCTGCCCATGAATGCGCCCACCCTCGAAGTCTCGTATGCCTACTCCGCGGAGACGACGCTCACCGATGTGCGGATTCAGGACCGGCGGATCACCTACACCTACAACGTTCGCAACTCGCTGGACAAGCCGGGAAGGCCGAACGTGGCCCAGCAGCCGCACTATACGAACCGGGACATGAAGGTCGAGTCCGCCCAACTCACCCAAACGGAGGAGCGGAACCTCTTCAAGACGATAAGGGCCTCCGGCTTCCTCAAGCTGAAGCAACCGGCAGCCAATCCGCGCCGTCGCGCGTATCCGGAGACGATATCCGTCCGAATGGGCATGCAGTCCGCCACCTATGCGCACACGGAGGGTAGGGCCCCCGCCGCGTTCCGCACGATGCGCGAGGCGATTAAGAAGCTCGTGAGCGCGCATTTCACGCACAAGATGGTCTGAGCCCCCCTGACTTTTCGGGATTCGCTTCCGACCAATCCATCGAACGTATCGTGGCGCGCGCGACGGATTAAGCGCCGATACGGCATTGAGGAGAGGTGAAATGAAGCTAGTTCGAATTCTATTCGGCGCCGGAATGGCCGCCTTTGCGACCGCCGCCATGGCGCAGACGAACGCGTCCGGGACGATCACGCTGCTGAGCCAGGTCGGCTCCACGTACAACTACGACATCAAGTTGAACAACCTGGGCGCCAACAACTCTGGCGGGGTCATCGAAACGTTCTGGTTTGCCTGGATTCCGGACGTTAATTTCATGCCGGACAATCCGGCGAACATCGTCAATCCAACCGGTTGGACGGACACGATAACCGCCGGAGGCGGGTATGGCATTCAGTGGGTGAACAGCGGCGGTGGACTCGCCGGCGGCAACTCGCTGGATGGCTTCAAATTCAGTTCGGCCGATTCGCCGTCCGTGCTGATGGGCAACTACAACTACTTCGGCACCCAATATCCGATCCTCACCTCGTACGTCTACTCGAGCATTCCCGAGCAAGGCACGTTCAAGCAGTTCGTCGTGAACTTCAACCCCGCGCCCGAGCCTTCGAGCTGGTTGGCTCTTGGCATGCTTGCCATCGGCGCCGTCGCGATCAGCCGGCGCCGCTTGGCTTCCGCCCGACGTTAATCTCGCCCCTCCGCGCGCAAAGGGTCCCGGCTTGCCGGGGCCCTATTTCGTTTCAGCGAGGATCTTCCGAACTTGCTCTATCGGGTCAACCTTCGGAATCCTCGGCAGGGAGGTCCGGTTGCACCACTGGAGCTCCCATTCCGCGCTCGCGCTTCGGAAGCCGTCCTCGTTGAAGAGGTCGTGCCCCAGGGCATCGAAAAACCGGTCCCAGCGCACCCGGTAGAAGTCGCCGACGAGGCCGCTCCACTCCTTGGCCGCGTAGTCGAACAGCTCCTTGCCGCCCCAAACCGTGACCTGAAGGCGGGCGCCGTTCTCCATGACCTCGCCATTTCCCGCCGCGTGCCGCGCGTCGGAAATCCAGTTCGAGAGCCGGTACTGCGGCGCCGTGTCCAGCAGCGCGTCCAAATCGAGCATCAGGTCGTCGAACCGCTTTTGGATTGCCGCTTCCTCTGGTTCGTGCTTCTTTGCGGCGGCGATCGACTCGAGGATTCGGTCGTCGATCACCTCGGCCGAGTAGCGCTTGGCCACATCGATCAGGTCCCGGCGGAAAAGCGGTTGCTTATGGACCTCTTCAGGGAGTGCGAGCATCTGCTCGACGAGAGCGCGGAACTCCGCTTTGCGTGTGCTGGGGCCCGGCACGACTTTGGCCCCCGGGCGGCTTTGATAGTGCGGGGTTCCATCACCGCCTTCGTTCTTGGTGTAGAAGCTGGTCCGAATTCCATCCGCGGTGGGTGCTGCCACGGCCTCCGTCGTCCCATATCGGGATGCAAGGTACGCACGCATCCAAGCTACGGGATCGACCGGCGTGTCCCGCCACATGGTGTCGCACATGAGCTCGTAGACGGCGGCGTTCTCGTTGATCCCTTCCATCGTCAGCCCCATGCCGGCGAAGCCGCCCCTTCGCGAGTCGGTGACCGCAGCGATCGGACGCTGCGCAACAAGCTCCAAGTCGCCGAAGAGGGGTGTCGCGCCCCCGAACCCGTGGAGAAGATTCCAGATGTACCGCTTTCGGCGGAAGGCCGCCGACTGTCGCCAGATCTCGGCCTGATCCCCGGCAAGGTCGAGGAGCACCATCCGGTCGTCGGGAACGCCCCCCAGGAACGCGGCGGTCTCCGGTTCTTTCCAAAAGCCAGGGTCGTTGTGGAATAGCCATCCCTGCATGACCCACACCGCCTGCGAGTCCGCGGCATGGAGGCTCGCATAGATGGCGTTGCTCGTCTCAGAAAGGTCTTGAAGCTTCCGGGTCGGGTTGACCGTCGGTTTCATCTCGTTGTAGAGGTCGCACAGATAGAGGTGGTCGGAACCGTATTGTTTCGTGTAGGCCTCGACGAAACGCTTCTGGATCGCGGCGAACATCGGGTCGCGGGCATCGAGCTGATACGTCGGCGGAAACCCAGCCCAGCCGCTCGCGGTGAGCACCTTCGCCCGCGGGTAGATCTCGCCAAACTCCTTCGGAACGAACCCCGAGAAGCCCGGTATCACCGGCGTCATCCCAAGCTCCCGCTCCCGGCCGAGGATCCGCTTCTGTAGGTCCGCGGACCGGTCGACGTAATCCTGCGGCATCGGCCCGCCGTGACCGTCGAGGTTGCCCATCCAGTGCCACGGCAGGAACGCGGGACCGGTGAAGAAGTCGAGGCAGTGGAGGTCGCTCACCCCGTACTTCATGAGCACGTTCTCCCAAACCCGCTCCTGCCCGGTCATCGCCAGCGGCATATTGATTCCGTGAAGAGCCATCCAGTCGATCTCGCGCTCCCATCGTCTCCAATCCCAGAATGGGGTCGAGTAGCCGAACGTGCACACGTTGAAGTAGTGCCGGAACACGTTCGGGCAGACCACGGTCGTAGCCGGGAAGTCCGGCAGCTTGGCAGGGAGAGCAAGCTGGTCGCCGTCCCAGGTGACCAGGCAATGGCACGCCTCTTTGAGATAGGTGTAGGCGCCCCGGGTGAGGGCCGCCCCGCTCGACCCCTCGACCTGAATCGTGCCGCCGCTCGCGCTGACCCGGAACTCGTCCAGTCCCTGCTGCTTCGCGATGAGCGAGAAATGAAAGGCGTCCGCCCGGCGGCCGAGGAGCCGGTGAAGCACGCCGGCTGCCGCCGAAGCTTGGTCTGCAGATGCCCCCGCCGCGCCCGCAAGCAACGCGAGCCCCACGAGGAATCTCATGTACCAAGTGTAGCCGCCGCATAGCTCGACTGGGGCTCGTAGCCGACGCCCTGCACGTCGCCGTCTCGAACTTATGAAAAGCTCGGTGCGTTGAATCGATCGTGCGCCGGCTGTTCTCCGATCGAACGTATTCGATCTTGGCAGCCCTGCCCTTCGTCGGTGCGTTCGTTTATGGGCTCGTCACGTGGGACTGGTCAGCGCTAGGGACCGTGCTGTTCCTGAGCCTCCTCGGCCTGCCCCTCCGAGTAAACGATTCGCTCCCGCAGCGAGGCGGGACGCGTCGAGTTTCAGTGACGCGATAGGGCGACCCTCGTGCCCAACCCGACGAACAACGCGTCGGCGGCGATGTCCAACCACTGCCGGAACTTTCGGCTTGAAAGCATCTTGGTCGCGCGATGCCCCGCCAACGTCACAGTGGTCAGCCAAATCAGGCACATCGCGTAATGGATCCCGACGAGCAGGAACGTCTTTTCAAACACCTGGTCGATCGGTCGAATGAACTGAGGCAGAAACGCCACGTAGAAGAGCGCCACCTTTGGGTTGAGGACGTTGGTGACGAAACCTTCTCGCAGCGCCGGCATCCGCCCCTCCGGGACAGGCCCGGTTGGCTTTAACCCCTCTCTCGCCGCAGATCCGGTACGGATGCTCTGGAATCCGAGATAGATCAGGTAAAGCGCGCCTAACCACCTTCACGCCCGTGCGTGAGCGTGTTCTTGACCACTAGGAGCGTGTGCGAACCCGGCGTCACCGTGACCACGGCCGCGATCGCGGCGAAGCTCAGAATGGACGGGTCGGCCACGACATTTCGAGTTTGGCAGCCGCTTCGGGCTAAGCTCTACGCATCGCGATGCCTGACAGACCGACCCGCCGAACTCTGCTCAAATCGAGCCTCACCGCCGCCGCTGCCGCTACACTTCCGGCAGCGATGGCCAAGGAGATCACCGTCAAGGACCTGAGCAAGGGGCTCGCCAAGCCCCTCACCCCCGCGAACGAGAAGCTCGCCGAGACCGCGCTCAAGAACGTGAACGACAACTCCGCCGCCCGGCTTAAGCACAAGCTTCCGGAGAACAGCGAGCCCAGCCTGATGTTCCAGGTTCGGGCGGGGGCCACACAAAAATGGTGAACCCGTTCGCTTCCATCGAAGAGACGGCCCGCGCGTTGCGTCGCAAGAAGGTCTCCTCCGTCGAGCTCACCCAGATGTATATCAGCCGGCTCAAGACCCTGGGTGCCGAGCACCACGCGGTCGCCGAGCTCACCGAGGAGCTCGCCATGAAGCAGGCTAAGAAGGCGGACAAGTCCGAAGCGAAGTCTCCCCTTCACGGCATTCCCTTCGGCGCAAAAGACCTCTACAGCGTCGCCAACATTCGCACGCGCTGGGGCTCACCGGGCCATGAGGACCAGGTTTTTCCGTACACGGCGACCTGCGTGCAGAGGCTCTTCGATGCCGGCGGCGTACTCGTCGCCAAGCTCGAAATGATCGAGCTCGCGGGCGGCGGCGACTATGATATCGCCGGCGCTTCGCGGGGCGGGGCGTGCACCTCGGCCTGGGACAAGAGCCGGTGGGCGGGTGGCTCCAGCAGCGGGTCGGGCGCTGCCACAGCCCTGGGCTGCGTTGGCTACTCGCTGGGCAGCGAAACCAGCGGCAGCATCATCTGCCCGAGCGCCTTCAACGGGGCTACCGGGTTCCGTCCCACCTACGGCCGGGTCAGCCGCTTCGGCGCGATGGCCCTGTGCTGGACGCTCGACAAGGTCGGCCCGATCTGCCGGTCGGCTGCCGACTGCGGCATCGTTCTCGAGACAATGGCCGGCCCCGA
>DATGIR010000200.1:0-3439 GCA_035295605.1 Fimbriimonadaceae bacterium
CCGGGAAGAGGATGGCGGCGAGAATCGCGATGATCGCGATGACGACGAGCAGTTCGATGAGCGTAAAGGCTCGCTTGAGTTCAGATTGATGATGCATGTGGTTTTCCTGCCTTAGGAAGCGCGCGCGTTTCGGCGACGAAACGCGCGTCGGAACGACGAATTGGGGATTGAAAGCAAGCAAATCTCCTCTCCCGCCGGGAGAGGTCCGTGAGGCGTAGCCGAACGGGGTGAGGGCGCGTGCCCCGGCACCCTCACCTCTGCCCCCCCGCCAGACAACTAAACGTCACCCCGTGCGCCAGCAGGTTCAAGGAAGGCGCGTCGGTGAGCTGAGGAAGGAACCGTATGATCGGCGCGCGGCCGTTCTGATTGAGCAGCGAGTCGATCAGGTGCGGCGAGCCGTAACGCGCGAGGTTGTCCAGCTCGATGCCCTGATACGCCACCGCCCGGCCGAACATGAGGGCGAATGACTCGGAGGCGATGCCGGCCGCCGCCGGCTCGCCCGGAAGTACGTCGAGGCTCTGCCCGGTTTGTGCGAGGCACGTTTCCAGGGCCAACCAGGCGGCGTTGCCGGCGCCGATGACGAAGCCCGTCGGGCGCTGGGCGGCGGGGAGATCGAGCCAGCCGCCCAGAATCGCTTCGTTCGCGGCCACGTCGTCTTCGGCCGAGCCCACGAAGCGCGGGTCCGGTTCGACGCCGTAGGTTTCGAGATGCGCTTGGACGAAGCCGCGCCGGAGGGCTTGCACGAATGCATCCGCGTGGGTGAAGCCGACGTAGGCGAGGCGATGATGGCCGAGGCTCGCGAGGTGCCGCACGGCCTGCGCCATCATCCCCTCGTGGTCGAAGTCGATCTGGTGCCACTGCGGGTGGGTGACTTCGAACCGTCCTTTGACCAGGAACGGCGCTTTGAGGGACTCCAGCAGTTCGCCCTGCGCCTCGGTGTCCTGCTCCCGGCCCCATAGGATGTAAGCCTCCGCGCTGCGGGTGCGCACCAGCCTTTCGAGGTGCTCGAGCACCTCCTCCTGGGTCGCGAAATTGGAGACCATGAGGTCGTGACCCACCGCCTGGAGCTCGGCGGAGAAGACGTCGACGAGGCCGGTGTAGGCGAGCCGGAAGCCGGCGCCTTCGAGTCGGCGGTAGACCAGCGCAGCGGTGTTCGTGCGTCCCCGGCTGAGCGCCCGCGCCGCCGCGCTGGGCTGGTAGTTCAGCTCCCGGGCCGCATCGAGGATTCGCGTGCGGGTTTCGGCGCTAGCCCACGCGTTGGGGCGGTTGTTGAGCACGCCGGACACGAGCGCGGGCGAGAGGTTGAGCTGGCTCGCGATGTCCTTGAGGCGCGTCTTCATGGCTATATGAACCGGTTCATATGAATCGGTTCATAAGCAGCATTATAAGCGAGGTTCGTGAAAGTGAGCCTAGTATTTGTACGGGGTTATTCGCCGCGAGCCGTGTCCGGAATCTGTCCTACCACCGGGAGGACTAGCCCGCAGGGCGAAGGGAGGGCGTCGGGCGCCCTGCGCGCCGGGCGTTACCGGCGCCTACGGCGGCTTCTAACCCGCAGGGCGGAGGGAGGGCGTCTGCCGCCCGGAGCGCCGGGCGTTACCGGCGCCTACGAGCAGCCGCTCGTCTCACCGCAGCTGTCGCACTTCAAACAGACCCCGTTCCGCACCAGCGTGAACGCGCCGCAGTTCGAGCACGGGTCGCCCTCGTAGCCCTTCAGCCGCGCCTGGCGGACCTTCTCGGCCGTGCCGACCGTGTTCGTGACCTCCATCAGCACCTTGCCGTTAGCGCCGTGGCCGCTCACCATCCGCTCCTCGTACTTCGACTCGATGCCCTTCTGCTCGAGGGCCAGCGTCTCGGTCGGGCTGCCGGCCGCCCGCGGGTTCCCGTCGAACGGCAGCGGCTCCTGCGCCTCCGGCCTGAAGCCGGAGCTGCCGTGCTCTTCGTAGGCGGTGCCCGGCACGTGGTCGATTTCGCCGTACTCCTCTTCCTCGTCGAACACCGGCGCCTCGAACGGCTTGCCCACCGTGTCGCCCATCAGGTCCTCCGGCTTGACCTGCACGAGGTCGCTGCGCCCCAGGTAGGCCAGGGCCAGCTCGCGGAAGATGTAGTCGATCACCGAGGTCGACATCTTGATGTTCTCGTGCCCCGAAACCACCCCGTTCGGCTCGAACCGGGTGAAGACGAAGGCCTCCACGAACTCCTCGAGCGGCACCCCGTACTGGAGGCCGAGCGAGATCGCGATCGCGAAGCAGTTCATCAGCGAGCGGAACGCGGCGCCCTCCCGGTGCATGTCGACGAAGATCTCGCCGAGGCTCCCGTCCTCGAACTCGCCGGTCCGCAGGTAGACCTTGTGGCCGCCGACCCGCGCCTTCTGCGTGTAGCCGCGCCGCCGGCCGGGCAGCACCCGCCGCTTGGAGATGTACCGGTAGACCAGGCGCGTCGCCGCGTCCTCCACCGCCGCGTGGGCGGAAACCGGCGCCGCGACCGGCTCGATTTCGGCCGTGTCCGGGGCGCCCAGCGCCGCTTCCAAAATCGCCGCCGCCGCATCCCCGCTCGCCGCGTTCAGCGGCTGGGAGAGCTTGGAGCCGTCCCGGTAGAGCGCGTTCGCCTTCACGCCGAGCTTCCAGCTCAGCCAGTAGGCGTCCCAAATGTCCTGAACCGACGCCTCGGCCGGCAGGTTGATCGTCTTGGAGATCGCCCCCGAGAGGAAGGGCTGGGCCGAGGCCATCATCCGGATGTGCCCGTCGGCGGTGATGAACCGCTGCCCCTTCTTTCCGCACTTGTTCGCGCAGTCGAACACCGGCAGGTGCTCGGGCCGCAGGTGCGGAGCGCCCTCGATCGTCATCGTGCCGCACACGTACTCGTTGGCGGCCTCGATGTCCGCCGCCGAGAAGCCGAGCGCGGTGAGCATGTCGAACGACCAGTCGTTGAGCTGCGCCTCGCTGAACCCGAGCGTCTTGGTGCAGAACTCCTCGCCCAGCGAAAACTTGTTGAACGCGAACTTGAGCTCGAACGCGTTCTCCAGCCCCGCTTCGAGCGCGCTGAGCACCTCCGGTGTGAAGCCGCGCGCGGCCAGCGACTCGTGGTTGATGACCGGCGCGCCGTGCAGCGTCTTGTGGCCGACCACGTAGCTGATGATGTCGGTGATCTGAAGCTCCGAGTAGCCGAGCTTGCGGAGCGCGGGCGGAATCGACTGGTTGATGATCTTGAAGTAGCCGCCGCCCGCCAGCTTCTTGAACTTCACGAGCGCGAAGTCCGGTTCGACGCCGGTCGTGTCGCAATCCATGATCAGCCCGATCGTGCCGGTCGGGGCGAGTACCGTCACCTGGGCGTTGCGGAAGCCGTGCTTCTCGCCTAGTTGAGGGCGCGGTCCCACGTCTGCTTCGCGGCGGCGAGCATGGCGGACGGGCAGTGGGCACGGTCGATCCCCACCGGCAGCACG
>DATGIR010000201.1:0-4931 GCA_035295605.1 Fimbriimonadaceae bacterium
ACGGCGTTGGTGGGAAGATCCTCGCGACCTCGCACAGCCTGTACGGAACCGACATCCTATACGCCGAGCTAAAGGTCGAGACTCCCAAGAAAGGTTAAGTGGGGAGCGCTGCTCCGGCAGCGGCAATCCGGCGGGACAGAAACTCGCGCTCTGTTGGATTCCGAGCAACTCGAAGCGCATCCAAGAAGTGCGCTTCCGCCGCGCGACCATGATCGAGCCGGAGTTCGAGTTCGCCGAGGGCGGCATGAAAGAACGGGTAGCGCTCCAGCCTCTCACGCTCGTCGATCGCGCGGATCGCCTCCAATCCATGAGCCGCACCCTCGGCTTCGGCGACGGCGATGGCGCGGCTTAGGGCGACGACCGGCGACGGGTTGATCTCCAGAAGCCTGTCGTAAAGGAACACGATAGCGGCCCAATCGGTTTCTTCGACCGATCGAGCCCGAGAGTGAACCGCGGCGATCGCGGCTTCAAGGTGGTACACGGTGACCTCCGAGCCCTCCGCCGCGCGCTCCAAGAGTTGAATCCCCTTCCCAGCCAGCTCGTGATCCCACCGCGATCGGTCCTGTTCCACGAAGCTGCTCAGGTTGCCGGCAGCGTCCAGACGCGCCGGCAGCCTCGAGGCGTGAAGTGCCATGAGTGCCGCGAGAGCGAGGGTCGTAGGTGTCGCGGTTAGATGGCTCTCTCGCAAGAGGTCGGTCAGACGCATTGCCTCGAAGCAGAGCTCGCTCCGGATCGCTGCCGACGGTGACGACCCGTGATAACCCTCGTTGAAGAGAAGATAAAGCGCCTGATGAACTGTCGAGAGCCGGTTCGCTACCTCCCTCGCGTCGGTGAGTTGGAACAGCCGATCAGACTGGGCGAGCACCTTCTTTCCACGCGAAATCCGTTTCTCGATGGCCGCCAAGCCGGTGAGCAGCGCGCTCGCGATTTCGCCCGCGCTGAAGCCGCAGAGAATATTCAGGATGAGGGCGATCTGGGCAATCTCGGGCAACTCGGGATCGCAGCAGGAGAACATCATGCGGAGCAGATCGTCCTGCACGAGATGGGGCGAGAAGTTCTCCTCGAGCGCGGTCGAGAGCGTCCACTCACTTTCAAGAAGCTTGCCAAGCTCGGGGGCGAAAGTCCGAGCCGTTCGCTCGCGCCGCAGGACGTCGCGTGCCCGGTTCTTCGCCGTCGTCATCAGCCAGGCCGAGGGGTTATCGGGCATCCCGGCAAACTTCCAAACCTCCATCGCGCGGACGAAGGCGTCTTGAACGACGTCCTCCGCCAGCGCGTAGTTGTGAACCCCGAAGATCCGGGTGAGAGCGGCGACCATGCGGCCCGACTCGTGCCGGAAAAGATGGTCGCTCGGATCCATTACATCTGCATGATGGGCCGAACTTCCACCGTCCCTCCGGCAAAGTCGAAGATGGGACAGCCATTGGCCAGTTCGGTCGCTTCTTCGATGCTCTTGGCCTCGACGATCGAGTAGCCGCCGACGACATCCTTCTCCGCGAAGGGTCCGTCCGTGACGACGCGAGCCTTGCCGGTGACGACTTTGCCCGACTGCTCCAACGGATGGCCGGGAGCCTTCAGGTGACCCTTCGAACCAAGTTCGGAGAGCCAGTTCATCCACTTTTGCATGACTTGCTGCATCTCCTCCGGCGAGCCGGACGGACGCGATCCGCGATAGAGATATAGGAATTCGCTCATGTTTTTCTCCTCTGGGCCCGCCGTGCGGGCCTCACACCCACGACGCGCGACACGAACGATTCCGGACAATTTGATTTGAAACGACCATCGAGGCCACTATCAATGGGTGAAGGTGCCGACGAGCTCGCCCATTCCAAGCTGGTGCCCCGACATCTCGCCGATCACCTGCCCGGCGCTGGCTCCCGCCTGTAACTCTGAGGCCTTGTCCAGCGCGTAGATTCGAAAGTGGTAGTGATGGGTGCCGCTCGGCGGCTTGGGCCCAAAGTAGCCCGTCGTCCCGGCATCGTTCTGACCGACAAGCGCACCATCCGCCGGCTGGCTCTCGGGGAACGCGTTGGCGGTCGCCGGGATGTTATAGACGACCCAATGGATGAACGGCGATCCGCCGGGCGCATCGGGATCCTCGACCACGAGCGTAAATGCCTTGGTCCCGGCGGGGGGCGCGCTCCAGTGCAGCTCGGGCGACACATTTCCCCCGTCCGCCCCGTACTTCGCGGGAATCGGTTGGCCGGCGGCAAAGGAGGCCGACTCGAGGGTCATCGTGGGACTCGCGTCTGGCAACGCGGGCGTGCCGTGGCAGCCAGCGAGGAGCGGAGCCAGAATCAAGCCAATTGCTGCGGCCCGCGACATGGCATGAGCATACTGCGACCAGGGCGACGCACAGGGCTCCGACGACGCCTCACATCAAACCCAGCGGTCGGCTGGCCAGTCTTGGGATAACCTTGCATCGGCATGCGCCACCAGATCAGCGACGATCAAGTTTCCCGGTATCAGGAGAACGGCTTCCTCGTCATCGAGGGCTTCCTCGATCCCGCCGAACTCAAGGACTGGCGGACTCAGGTGACGGAGGCGGTGGAGCAGCGCCTCGAAGCCGCAAAAACGGATCGGACCCACACGAACGTTTCCGACGATCCCGACGATTTCTATTCGCAGGTCTTTCTCCAGTGCCTCAAGCTGGCGGACACCCACCCCGGCGTCCGTCGGCTGATGACCGACCCGCGCCTGGGAGAAGCCGCGGCGAAGCTGGCCGGCGTGGATGGCATTCGGATTTGGCACGACCAAGCGCTCTTCAAGCCGCCGTTCGGAAACCCAACGGGCTGGCATCTGGACAATCCCTACTGGTCCTTCTCCTCGCGCGATTCGACTTCAATCTGGGTGGCGCTGGACGACGCCACTGTGGGAAACGGCTGCATGTGGTACCTGCCCGGAACCCACAAGACGGCCAAGTTCGAAGGAGCCGGTATCGGCGCGAACATGGCCGACCTGTTCAAGAAGTATCCGGAGTGGATGGCGATCGAACCGGTCGCATGCCCGTGCAAGGCCGGTTCAGCCGTGTTTCATAACGGGCTCACCGCGCACGGAGCGGGCGCCAACATGACCAACCGGCCGCGGCGGGCGATGACTTGCGCCTACATGCCCGACGGCTCGACCTTCAACGGCGTGCGAAACATCCTTCCCAAGGCGTACTTCGACTCGCTTATCGTCGGCCAGGTGCTAGATGACGACGTTGTTAACATTCCGGTCTGGCGGCGAACGCTAAAGTAGGGGCGTGAATGCGGAGCAAGCAGCGCTTTGGGAGCGGATATCCCGCTTCCCGCTCGACGTGCCGGGCGCTTCCTTCCCATACTCGGCCAAGCTGAGCAGGGAGAACCGGTGGTCACCTGAGTTCGCGGCACGCGTCATCGAGGAATATCGACGCTTTGCGTTCCTCTCGGTGGCGGCCGGGCACATGGTTTCCCCGTCCGACGCGGTGGATCAGGCTTGGCACGTGCACCTGCTCTACACCCAGAGCTATTGGGGAGAGTTCTGCACCGGGGTGTTAGGCAAGCCGCTTCATCACTCCCCCTCCCAGGGTGGCTCGCGTGAAAGCCGCAAGTTCGATTCGGCCTACACGGAGACCCTCGCGAGCTATGAACGCCTCTTTGGTTCTGCGCCTCCCTTCGATATCTGGCCCTCTCCCGAGGTCAGGCGCCGGGAACGGCACAGCTATATTCGGGTCGACCGCGTAACTCACTGGACGCTCCCGAAGATCAAGCCAAAGGTGGCAGCGCCCTATGTGGCGGTCGGGCTGCTCGCTCTCGCCCTCCTGGGTTGCGGTAGCGAAACCGGCTCGCTGAACCCGTTTGACCTCGATGGGCCGGGCTTTCTCGTGTTCTATTTGTGTCTGATGGCGGTCTGCTTCACGGTGGCGGCCGTCGCGCGGTACTTCGTGCGCCTGCCGGGCCCGTCTGACTTGGCGAGCATGGAGAACCTGACCCCGCTGGAGGCGGCGTGCCTCGCGGGCGACTCGGTCGGGAGCCTCAGGGCCACTATCGGCGCCCTTGTCGTATGCGGCTACGTGAAGGTGCATCCCGTTCAACAGAGCGTCGAGACGATCAACCCCGACTCGACCGGGCTCGACCCGCTTGCGGCGCATGTTGTTTCCGACTGCAACGTGCCGGGCGGCTTACCGCTCCACAAGCTCCGGCTGGCCACAATCCTGTCGATCCAAGCCATCCACGACCGCCTGGTTCAGCGCCAGTTGATGCCTTCGCCCGGCGACCGGCTAAGGGCCGCCCTGTTGGTTGCATTTCTCGCCGGTCTCCCGCTGTGGCTCGCCATTCCAAGGATGATCATCGGCGCCGGGCGCGGCCACCCGATCGGCTACCTCTTTGGGCTCTCTGTCCTCACTCTATTCGTAGCCATTGGCTTCCTTGCCGCCGCCCCCAAGCGAACCCTTCGGGGCGACGCTGTCCTATCGAAGCAACGCGCGACGCGGGCATCGATTCGGGCAGCGCGAAGCCAGTGGCAACCCACAATGCCGGAAGCGACGCTCGCGATCGGGCTGTTCGGCCTGGCGGTTATACCGGACGACTACCGCCAGGACGTAAACCACCTCCTGGCGCCGAGCACGTCGGGCTCTGGGTCCGGTGCGGACGGCGGCGGCTGCGGGAGCTCGGGGTGCAGCGGAGGCGGCGGCTGCGGCGGTGGTTGCGGGGGTTGACGCTACGGTTCGACCGGAAACGGATTCCGGCTGAAGCCGTATTGGTGCCAGGCGGGGTAGCTCATCGGCACCGAGCTTGCCCGGTCGAGCTTTGCGACCTGCTCGGTGGTGAGGCTCCAGCCGACCGCGCCGAGGTTTTGCCGCAGCTGCTCCTCGGTTCTGGCGCCGACCACCACGTTGGCGACGCTCGGACGCTGCAAGAGCCAATTCAATGCGATCTGAGGGACTGTTTTGCCCGTCTCCTTGGCAACTTCGT
>DATGIR010000202.1:0-6941 GCA_035295605.1 Fimbriimonadaceae bacterium
TGTCGTTCGCGCTCGTCGAGAAGCATCGAGGTGATCAAGAAACCGCTGAGCACAAAGAACACGTGAACTCCCAAGCTGGAGTTCAAGAGCGTTAATCTGGCCACCGTCGGCCAGTGGTCGCCGGCGGGTCCAAATGCGTGAGCCAGAACCACAAACAGGACCGAGAAGGCGCGCA
This sequence comes from Fimbriimonadaceae bacterium, assembly GCA_035295605.1. Taxonomy (GTDB): domain Bacteria; phylum Armatimonadota; class Fimbriimonadia; order Fimbriimonadales; family Fimbriimonadaceae; genus DAIDHV01. The sequence goes on from DATGIR010000202.1 coordinate 176, forward strand.
GGCCATCTAAATAGGGAATCCGGCCGGTCGAAGATTCGGCTTTGGTCATCTCGCCGTCCGCCGCGCGATCGTCGGCGTGGGCCAACCGAACGGGGCCGCCGATCCGGTTTGGGTAGCGCATCATACCTGGCGGTCCGGTCCACCGATAATGGGCAAAAGAACCGACACCGGGACTCAGGCCGCCGGCTTTCGGGTGGTATCACGGAGCGGTGCCGCCGTCGGATTCTCCGCACCGCCGATACAACCCGCTCACCGGCGAATGGGTGTTGGTCTCGCCACACCGGACGGAGCGGCCGTGGCTCGGGGCCCAAGAGAGGCCGGCCGAGGCAGCGAGGCCCGCTTACGACTCAGCTTGCTACCTCTGTCCGGGCAATGAACGAGCAGGAGGCGTGAAGAATCCGGTCTATACCGAGACCCTCGTATTCACGAACGACTTCGCGGCGCTACTTCCGACCGTAGCCGAAACCAACGCAGCCGCCGACGCTCTTCTGCGGTCAGAACAGGCGGCCGGAGAATGTCGGGTGATCTGCTACTCGCCGCGGCACGACCTCGCGCTCGCGGACCTAGAACAGGCAGCCTTGCGCAAGGTGATCGATGTTTGGGCCGGTCAAGTCGTGGAGCTGGGAAGCAGGTACGCGTGGGTGCAAGTCTTCGAGAACAGGGGCGAAGCTATGGGTGCGAGCAACCCTCATCCGCATGGGCAGGTCTGGGCGACCGACTACATCCCAGCGATACCGGCGAGGGAGACCGAGTGTCAGGCGGGTTATCAGCTCACTCACGACCGGGTGCTGCTTCTCGATGTGCTTCAACGCGAGGTCGAGGAGGGGAGCCGCCTCGTCACGTCCAACTCGCACTGGGTTCTCCTCGTACCCTTCTGGGCAGTGTGGCCCTTCGAGTATCTGCTTCTTCCACGCCGGCACGTGCAGCGCCTCCAGGAACTCACCGAGGCCGAACGAGACGGACTCGCCGCGATCCTCAAAGACGGCCTAAGGCGCTACAACGCTCTATTTGAAACGAGCTTTCCGTACTCGATGGGTTGGCACGGCGCCCCCAACGATGGCCTGGATCACCCGGGGTGGCAACTTCACGCTCACTTCTATCCACCGCTACTTCGTTCGGCAAGCGTCCGGAAGTTCATGGTCGGGTTCGAGATGCTGGCGGAGCCTCAACGGGATCTGACCGCCGAAACAGCCGCCGCGCGGTTGCGGGCGGTCTAGAGCCAGAGAACCGCCGTTTGCGACGCAATGATCGTGCACCCAGTAATAGTGCGTGTTTTCGCTCGCTTCGAACATTCCTTCGCGGGAACCGGTGATAATATAACTCGGTCGGATTGCGTCCGGCCTGGTTGTTCGTTCAAGCCGAAAGGTTTGGCGGATCCAGTGATTGTTTTGAGTGGAGTGGTATTAGAAATGCATAGGCGAATTCGATTTTCGGTGGGCGCACGCGCGCTCGCCCTTGCAGTAGTGTTTGGAGCGGTTGTATCGGCTCATGCGGGCGATCCGTGGGATCTCGGCCCCGTGACGATGACCAACACCGCGCTCGCACCGGGAACTAACGGTGGCTCGAGCGGGCCTTGGAGCGTAAGCTGGGTGACCCCGACAGGTAGCTACTCCTACTACGCGGGTGGCTTCACGTGGGACATCTTCAACCCCGGAAGCAACACAACGACTCATGGCGTGCAGACCCTCTGCGCGAGCCTGTTCCAAGAGTTCAATCCGAGTTCGCCGTTCGGCGCGCACGAGTATTGGTTGGATTCTGCCAACAACAACGGATCCGGCTCGGGCGGCAATGTCCACATCGGTGACGGTCAGGTCCTGGGTCTTCCCGGCGCCGATACCGGAAACCCCGGCGCGGAGACCGCAGATAAGTTTCTTACGGCCGCCGAGCTCTTTGGTTATCAGTTCGGCAACCTTGGCTCGCAGGGAACGAGCGTCAACGAGGCCTACGCCGCGCTCCAGTTGGCGATCTGGGACACGCTCTACGGAAGCAACGTCACCGTGACCGTGAACGGTTCGGCCAATTTGAATTCGGATTACTCCTACGACCTGGGACTCATCGGCGACAACACTAAGGTGAATGCGAGCGCTTTGAGCCATGTCATTTGGTTCGACCACACGACTTCGGGCGATTATGGTCAGAGCCAGTTCGGATACACGAACGGGCCCCCGGCGCCGACGCCTGAGCCGGTTACCATCGCCCTCGGAATCGCGGGCTTGGCGTTGGGCATCCGCCGCCGAGTCAAGTCAAAGGCCTAAGCTACTCAACTGGATACCGCTGAGCGGCCCGTCTGATGAAAGGCAGACGGGCCGCCTTTTGGTTTTCTCAGGCATCGGTTTCATCGAACCGAATGCCGGCATCCGACTCACTGCTCGGCTGAGTACGAAATTGATCGTCCGGACGGTTGGCGATGCCGACCACGCTGCCCGCATATTTGCTGGCATTCTATTTGCGATGGCATAGCGCTGATCGGGACGAGTGATAAACTTGGACGATTTCGTCGTCAATGTAAGTGCGACGGTACAGATCTTGCGTCTAGACCGTCTCAACTTATTTGTTTTTTGGAGTGGATTGAATATGTGTTGGCAAAGAACGGTTGGGAAGGGGCTTAAAGTCCTCATGGTCGGCATCGGCGCTTACGGCGTCGTTCCGGCTTACGCGCAATATGATCTCGGAAACTGGAACTTGACGCCTGTGTCCGAGACCCCGGGAACGAACGGTGGCCAGACTGGCTGGAGCACGGCCGGCGGCCAGTACGCCTTGTTCCAGGGGGTGCTGAATTGGACAGCGGCTCAGGGCTCGAATAGCGGCCCGCTCTCAACGATGTGCTCGAGCTTCTACCAGGATTTCGACCCCAGCGGTCCCACTTTTCCCACCCACGCTTACTGGCTCTCCGGGTCGAGCGCGGGTGCCACCGACATCGTGCTCGGCGACGGGATCACGCATGTCTCACTGCCGAGCGTCGACACCGATGAGACTGGTGATACGTTCCTGCGTGCGGCTGCTCTCTTCGGGGAGTTCTATCCGACGGCATCCCAGAACGATAACGATGCCACCGCCCTCGGCTTGGCTGTCTGGCAAACGCTCTACGCCAACCAGCCGGGGACTCCTTTCGCGCCGTGGTTCAGCGGCTCGGCGCCGCCCCAGCTCGTTGCCGACGAGGCGGCGTACTACAACGCCGGGTTGTTGCTCAATTCTTCCAACTGGGCTGGGCTTTTAACCAACGTCGATTGGTACAACTTCACGCCAAACTCGGACCATAAGCTGGGTCAGGGTCAGTTCGCCTACGTTCCCTCGCCGGAACCGGCCAGCGTTGTGCTTCTGATCGGTGGGGCGGCAGCGCTGCTTCGACGCCGAGCGCGTAGGGTCTAGGACACTCGAACGACTATCTTGCCGCGGGCGTGACCGGACATGCTTTCGGTCACGGCCTCGGCGATGCGCCCGAGCGGTAGGTCGACCGTGATGACAACGTTCACCTTCATCTCCTCAACCAGGTCTCGCAGCTCATCGAGTTCGGATGTGCTCGGCTGCATCGAGAACGCCGAAGTGCGCCGGCCCTCTGCCTTGAATCTATCGGGGTCCACCAGACCCACGATGGAGACAAGGATTCCACCCGGTTTGAGCACGCGCAGCGATCGCTTTTGCGTATCTCCACCGATGGTGTCGAGCACGACGTCCACGTCGGCCACTATTTCTTCAAAACGCTGCTGCGTATAGTCGATTACTTCGTCCGCCCCCAGTTCCTGCACGTACCCGGCGTTCGCGCCCGAGGCGGTTGTGATCACGTGGGCGCCCCTCCACTTGGCAAGCTGGATCGCGAACATCCCGACCCCGCCGGCGCCGCCATGGATTAGCACGCGCTGACCCGCGGTGAGTCCGCCGTGATCGAAGAGCGCCTGCCACGCGGTCATTCCGCCGACCGGGATGGCGGCTACGTCGGCGAGATCGAGGGTGGAGGGCGCCTTGGCCGAGGAACTGACGGGCAGCGTCGCAAACTCCGCCGCCGCGCCGCGCCGCGTCTGGCCATAGATCGCGTCGCCGATCTCGTACTTGGTGACACCGTGGCCCAGCTTGGCAACGACGCCGGAGACTTCGTGCCCGAAGATGCTTGGGAACTTGACCGGTATCGAGTCTCGATAGGTCCCGGTCATCAGCTTCCAATCGAATGGAATCACGCCGACGCCGGCGACCTTGATGAGCACCTCGCCCGCTCCAGGCTCCGGAACCGGTATGTCATCGATGACGAGTGCCTCCGGCCCACCGTAGTCGTGATACCGGGCCGCCTTCACGCGCGAAGCCCCAGTCCATGGGCCAAAGGGATGAGGCTTTCATTCCGGGTGTTCATGAGGGTCCCTGGTGCATTACGGCACGATGATTTTACGCGGACAATTCTCGCATCTGCATTAACGCCTGATCGCGGTGTAGTGGATGCGGTCGGTCGTTCGGCGTGGCGGATCCAGCGTATAGCTATGGTACGTGCGGATGTCCCGGAAGCCGGCCCGCTCCAGCATCGCACGCACTTCGGGCTCGTCATAGGCCCGCTGCCGGTGGATCTCCTCGAATTCCTGGTCGTCGCGCCAGAAGCGCATACTTACCGTGATGATTCTTCGATCCGCGTCCCACTCTCCCACCCACTTGTAGCGAAGCTTGGCCCGTCGGGATAGGTTTTGCTGATCGAACATCCGGGCCTCGAAGGAGTAGGCCGTGTTCATGTCGAAGATGAACGAGCCGCCGGCCGGGAGGTGCTCGCCCACGCGGACTAATGCCGACTCCAGCCGAGAGGGCTCGGTGATGTTGTTGAGGCTGTCAAAGAACGAGTAGGCCGCATCGAACTCGCGATTCAGCTGAAGCTCGGCTGCGTCGGACACCCAGTATTCGATTCCCAGCTTCCTTCTCTTGGCCTTGGCGCGGGCCCGCTCGATCATCGGCGAGCTGATGTCGAAGCCGGACACCTCGAAGCCCTCGTCGACCAGCATCTCCGCGACCGTTCCTGTGCCACAGCACACATCGAGCAGGCGCTTGGGGTGCTCGTCCTGAACGGAGAGTAGCAGGAGATAGTAGCCGACCCACATGCGGTAGGGGACGCTCCGCATGAGTTCGTCGTAGTAAGGCGCCACCGCGCCAAACGAGGCGGGGAGGCTAGGCGTCGGCTTGGTCACCCTTGTCCGGCGGTATCAGTTGAGCCACTGCCTTTCGCAGCCTGGTTTCCACCAGCATCAAGTACGCGAACAGGCCGAACCACACGATGAGGGGCGGCACCGCCGCCAGGAGTTTCCAGTCCGAGAGATTCATGAGCTTGAAGTTCCAATTCGCCGACTCGAATACGGATTCGATAGACCCAGACCGTGAGAATCGACGTGAGCGTGATCGTTGCCGTCAACACCTGTGCGTAGCTACCTCGGATCTGACCCGACATGATCGATTGAGTCGGATGGAGCGAGGCGCCTTCAATGTTCGGCAGCCGTGGGAATACGTAAATGAGGAACATCGCCGGCAGGATAGCAGCGAGCGCGTAGCCGGCGGACATCGAGGCTTTGCGTACGCGTTCTGCGTAAGCTCCGCGGAGGACGAAATAGCCGGCGTAGATCATCAGCACCAGCAGGAAGGAAGTCTGGCGGGGGTCGTTTTGCCACCACGAACCCCACTGCGCTCGGGAGAAGACGATCCCAGACGCCATCGTCATGATGCTGAAGAGCATGCCGAGCTCCAAGGCGGCTATCGCCTTGAGGTCCCGCCTCAAATCCTCCGTTCGCAGGTACAGCCAACTCTGATAAGCCCCAAGGCCAAGTAGGACCGATGCGATGATGGGGCACGGCAGGTGCCAGAACAGGATCCTCGCCAACTCCGGCTGCTGGAATGTGGGAACCTCGTTCACGCCAAAGCTCCAGAGGATTACAAACCCCGTCACGAGCGCGAAGAGGAGGCGCAGGGCCGAGGATCCCGGCGTTGGTTGGGCAGATTTCAACGTTTCCACAGTGCGGCGTATATGTAGGGTCCTACGGCATTGCTGGCGACACCGTAGGCGATCAGCCCGACCGCCGCGCCGCGCCCCACCTCGTACCCTGATTCGCCTAGTGCGACCCTGAGACTGGTAACGCCCCATACCGCGACCGGAATCACAAGCGGCAACGCGATCGCGCCGGCGAGGGCTTGGCGGCTCGCCGCTCGGGCAGCAAGAGCCCCGCACAATGTTACCGCTCCGGATAGCGCCAACCCGCCTCCCAGGACAGACGCGACCATTAGCCCCGGGTAAGCGACCTGGAGGTTCATCACGACGAGAAACAAGCCGGTAAGCACCGCGGCGGTGATCAGGGTGAGGGCGGCGTTAAAAATCGATTTGCCCCAGAAAACAGAAAACGGGTTCGCGGTGACCCTGAGCAGATCGGCGGTCCCATTTTCCTCCTCGCCGATAAAGGAGCGGGGGATTGCGGCAACCCCGGAGAAGAGAAAGATCACCCAAAGCAGCCCGGCGGCAAGGGTGGGGGTCAGCCGCATGTTGAACGCGGCAAACATGATGGCCACCACGCTGAGTAGGCCGAACAGGCCGCCGGTCAGCAGCCCGTGGGGAGACCGGATCTCGGACCGAATCTCCTTTCGCAGCATCGCCCCGATTTGGCGCCGCCACTGGGCCGGGGTCACTGTTCCCCTCCCTTGTTTAATGGATTAAGCGAACTCCAATTCATGTGTTGCCAGTTTCACCTCTTCAGGGTCGTTGGTCGCGAGAAGCACTGCCCCGCCTTTGGCCTGGGCTCGGACCACATCCCCGAGG